>PWGF01000130.1 GCA_003554375.1 Spirochaetaceae bacterium | reverse complement strand
GTAGAAGAGGAACGCCACCATGACACCGACGCCCACTTCTCCGACCAGCACCAGGTTCCCGCCGACGAGCACGACGATTCCCATCGCTACACCGGTGAGCGTGTCCACGATCGGCAGCATGATCTGCGCAAAGCGCGAAGCACGAAGCTGAGCGTCCAGGTTCTCCTTGGCCTTGTCGCGGAAGAGCACGTAGTTGACATCTTCTCGGGCCATCTCTTGGACCGCGCGCACCCCGTTTATCCCCTCGGCAAGAGCCCCGTTCACCCGCGAATGGGTTTCCCGAGCACGGACGAACGCGCGCCGCGCGTGCGGCAACCACACGATACGGACGATCAAGAGCACCGGGATGATCGCAATCGTCATCAGGCCGAGCTGAATGTTCATCGACACAAGCACCACCACGATTCCCACGAGCAAGACGATGTCCCCGACGACGAAGATAGACTGCTCCAGGAAGTTCTGAAGCGCCTGGACGTCGCCCTGCAGGCGTGACATGAGCCTGCCCACCTCGGTCTTATCCATAAAGGAGAGCGAGATCCGCTGCAGATGCTCGAACATGGCCCGCCGCAGGTCAAAGAGCACGCGCTGGGCCAAGCCGGCCGAAACGTGCTCCTGCACGAAGTTTGCGACGAAGTTCAACGTCACGACCCCGAAGAAGACCATCGCCACCCCGGCAAGCGCCTGCACGCCGGCCCCCGCACCGACCAGGGCTTCGTCGACCGTCCGCTGGATCACCAGCGGCACCGACAGCTGGGTCGCCGTGAATCCCAATACCCCCGCAAGCGCCAACGCCAGACGCCCGCGGTACGGGCGCACGAAGCTCGCAAACCGCTGTACGACGTGACCGTCGAAAACCCGGCCGAACATCTGCTCGTCACGGTCGGTCTGGGACCCTACGACCGCGAGCGGCGGCCGGTACGGGTCGTGGTGCTCGTGACCGTCACCGCTGTCGCTGCCGTCGCCGGCGTCGCCCTCGCTTGACCCCCTCCATGCGCCGCCGTCCCACCTATCGCCGTTGCCGAGCCTCGCGCCGGATCCGTGCCGCTTTCCACGACTCGTGCTGTTGCCCTTTCCTCTACCGTCCTGGCTGCTGTTGTCGGTGCCCAAGCTCATCGTTCGTCTCCCGTTGGGTCCTCTCGTTGCTTCCCTCGCCGTCGTCCGTTCCCTCGCCCTGCGCCGTCAGTGCCCCCTCGCCGCAACGCACGCGAAGCTCGGGAAAGCTCACGGCCCATCCGCCGACACCGCCTCCGGGTTCGACTGAAGGTCGTAGAGCGCCCGGTAGCGTCCGCCCTGGGCGTAGAGCTCGTCATGCGTTCCGCGCTCGAGGACTCGCCCGTCGTCTACAAAGAGTATCTCGTCTGCGTGCATGAGGGAGCTGAGGCGATGCGCGATTATGATTGTCGCATGGCGGTGCGAAATGCTCGAAAGGCCCTCGCGAATCTGCTGCTCGGTGCCGGCATCAATAGCTGCCGTCGAGTCGTCAAAGATCATGATCGGCGTCTGTTGAACGAGCATCCGCGCAATTGCCAAGCGCTGCCGCTGTCCGCCGGAGAGCGATACACCGCGCTCCCCCACCAGCGTTCGATATCCCTCCGGCAACTGCTGGATATAGCTGTGAAGCTGCGAGACTTCCGCTGCCCACTCGATGTGCGCTTGATCCGCCCACGGATTCCCGTACGCCAAATTGTTGTCCAGGCGGGAGGTAAAGATGAAGCTGTCCTGTGGGATGAGCCCCACCGCCCGCCTGAGACTCCGGAGCGTAACGTCGCGAATATCCTGCCCGTCGATCGTAATGCGCCCGGAGGTCACGTCATAGAAGCGCGGAATCAGGTGCGCAATCGTAGACTTGCCGGCTCCCGGCGGCCCCACGATCCCAAGCGTCTCACCCGGACCAAGCTCAAAGTCGATGTTCTCCAGCGCATGCTCCCTGTCGTCGTCTTTCTCGTACGCGAAGCTGACACTCTCAAAACGAAGACGCCCTTCGGTGACCACGAGCTCTTTCGCGTCCGGTCGCTCCCGGATCTCCGGCTCTTGATCCAGGACCGTGAAGATACGCTCCCCGGAGGTGGTGGCGCGCGCAAAGGAGTTAACCAAGAGCCCGAGCTGGCGTACCGGCATCTGCAAGATGAGCATAAACGCAAGGAACTCGGCCAGAACGCCGATCGTGATCGCGCCGGCAAGCGTCATCCGGCCGCCGATAAGCAGCACCAGGCCCATCGCAACGAAAAAGCCGTAACTCATCGCCGTGCCGTTGCGCACCTGGAGCCCAATCCGGTGCAACGTGAGCCGGAGCGCCCGGCGCGAGCCGCGTTCGAACTTCCCCAGCTCGTAGTCTTCCCCGGAGAACGCGCGAACCACGCGAATCCCCGCCAGGTTCTCCTCCATGATCCGGGTGAGGACGCCCAGCCGACTCTGCAGCCGGTGCCAGCTCTTGCGCAGCCTCAGCCGCGTCACGATCGCGCGCCACCCCACAAACGGCACGAAACTCAGCGCAACGACCGCCAAGAGCGCATTGGCCTGCACCATGAGGTAGCTCCCGACGCCGAGTAAGACTCCAAGCACGCAAAGGCGGATGATGCCGGTGTTGACGAAGAGCCGTACCCCCTCGATATCGAGCATTCCGCGCGTTACGAGATCGCCGCTGTGCACGCGGTCGTGGTAGCTGAAGCTCAGCTCCTGCACCTTTCGATAGATAGCCAGTCTCAGCTCGTACCCCACATGCTGGCCGACCGCCTCACCCTGATAGTTGTGCAGCATCGTGAAGAGACCGCGCAGCACGCTTGCACCAAAGAGGAGCCCTGCATAGAGCATAAGCGCTCGCCGCGCTTCGTCCACACCGGCCCCCCGTTGGAAGAGCTCGTACGCCTGATCGACGGATCCGCCGAGCAGCTGCGGGATGAAGAGCTGAAACGTCACCGCGGCAAGCGTCGCACCGATTGCAACAGCCATCCGTGCTCGATGCCGGAACGCCATCCGCGTAACGCGCCCGAGCACTTTGACGCCGCGCGAAAGCTGTGAAGCTGATTTCGTAGCCAAAGCCGCTACTCCTTCCCGTGATCAGGGGCGTGCCGATCCCGCTACCACCGGCCGGCCGTTTCCGCAGGCCGGCCATTACCGTCGGTCACCGGTTCCCGCCGGCCGGCAGAGCGCGCCCGGTGCGTGCAGGCCTTGCGGCTCGGCCGGCGCGTTACCGCCGGGCCCGCGGTCTCGCCCCTTATCCTCCCGTGCCGACGAACACCTATTCTCCGCATACATGTGGACTCCCGAGCTAATGGCGCCCGGTCTGGTGCGATGAGGCTCCGTTCGGCCTCCCGGCCGAAAGTTTCAAATGCGCGTCAGGAGCCTGGATGGCCGGGAGAAACCAGTTCTTTCCAGAAGGCCGGAGAACGACGAAACGTGGAATGCCGTAGTCCAGCAGAGCGCACCCTCTGAAGCGGCATCACTTAAGCACCTAACGGTACCATATCCGACATCCTATATACAACTGGCCGACATTCACCATTCACCGAGTGGATTCCCGGAAGTTGTCCCGACGGTCTCCATAGTGGCGTATCCACACGCAGAGCTGATCAAAATGCGAAGGCTCACAAAGCGAAGAACGTCGGCTCTTCAAGCGTCGACGCGAACATTCTCATTGCAAGAAGGACCAGGTAAAATCGGTGCCTGTTTCCGACACTCTTCCGGTCCTCCGCATTACCTCACGCTCCTTGTCACTTCGCCGATCCGCCTATGCATGCGCCATTATGGCCTCTATTTCAGTTCGCGTACCAGATACTGCAGCTGCCCACTATAGAGCGAGAGCTCTTCCTCTTTGCTACGGTAGTTCGAAGTGACCCAGGCATCCGGAAGATGCTCGGTATCATGTATTCGAATAACTCGGATAGTTCCTTTGGCAAACTCGACAGTCGACAACCCGCAGTTCCAAGCAGGAGCTACATCCAATCGTTCGTGCACACTGTATTTCTCCGCCAGCCCGTACTTCTTCAACAAGTAGAAGATGGCACCGTCAATCGAGGCGCCGTGTCCGACACAAAGCAGCTCCTCGCTGGGGGGACAAACACGCTCGATGAACTCACCAACCCGGTTGACGATGTCCGTGTCGGTTTCCACTTCGCACGTCCACCATGGCTCACGGATAGGCTCTCGGAGTTCAAGCGTAGGGCATAGCTGTTTCATTTCCTCCACCGAAGCACCTCCTTCCTGCAAGAGACGTTCCCCCTCAGTACTGTCGACGGCCTCACGGAGATCAGCGCTCGGAATCAAAGGTGTGTTGAGATACTCCGATATGAGAGCGGCAGTATCGAGCGTATGCAAGTACGGTGAGGCAAAGACCGGCCCCGTGAAACACTCCCTTTCGTGAAGCCGCTGTGCCAGAAGTAGAGCCTGGCGTCTACCGAAATTGCTTAGCACTTTCGTACGCGCAAAGCTTATCGCGTGACCGTGCCTCGCTAGATGCAACTTCATTTACAATCTCCCGAGCTCACACTCTCCATATAGGTGAGTCGCCCGCTCACTGAGAATCACACCGCCAAACCCTTCCTTCCATCCTGAGCACCCCAGTCGGAACCAATTTAATCGTACTGGATGGCCGAAGCCGGAGGAAAGCGCCACAGCTCCCAACCGCATACAATGAGCTATCCCTCTTCGCAATCCAATCGATCGATGAGCGCCCCAAGCTCCTCCATCGAGCGCACGACGTATGCCGGCGTTTCCTCCGGACCTTGCGCCGTAGCGCGTCGTCGGTCATTGGGATGGATTAGTATGGACCCTAGACCCAGAGCGTTTGCCCCGACCACATCTCGTTCAAGATGGTTCCCAATCATAAAGACGTGTGGGTAATCAGCCTCAGACACATCGAGAGCCGCCAAGGCAGACCGGAAAATCCGGCTATCTGGTTTTGAAACCCCTGCCAACTCTGAAATAGTGACAACGTCAAAGAGCTCAAGTAGACCATGTTGTTCCAGAACGTTGACGGGCGTCCGTGGCCTACTGTCCGCTACAATCGCGAGCCAATACCCTTCGTCTCGCAACCTGCGGATCAAGTCAGCGGCACCCGGAAGTAACTCGGCCCGGAGTGTCGTTCCCTGAGCATCTTTGACCTCCGTCTCCTCCCACATCAGGGTATCCCCGAGATCAAACAGAAGTGCTCGAAGTCGGTGGTCCGAATGATAATTTCTCCATTGTTGCGGCATAGGTACTTCGCATACTCTACCACCCGGCTGGTGTCAACAACGGGGTCAAGATGTGCTAACCATTGGACAATATGGGCAATGCCCCGCGCGGAGTCCGGCGCTTACCTCAAGTCGCTGGAAACGGTATCGTAAGATAAGCGCAGCCACTCAGTCTTTACGGCTCCCCCCAGATCGCGGTCGCCTCAGAGGGCTGCACAACACTCAAAACCTATTCGCTAACCAAAGGAAGGGAGTGCTACGGTGAAGATCATGAGCTTCAACCTTAGGTATGACAATCCTGCTGACGGCGTCTATGCCTAATAATATCACAAGGAGGCCGTCGTTGCCGCCATTCGGGCACACGATCCTGATGCCCTTTGTACCCAGGAAGGTCTTCGTCACATGTTGGATCAACTCTCGGATCGATTACCTCATTACGTACTGTTGGGGGACGGGCGCAATGAAGACGGGAGTGGTGAACATGTAGCGATCCTTGTGAAATCTCAGTCACACTCCGTTGCGGAGTACGGCCAGTTCTGGATTTCTCCTTATCCGGAGGTACCAGGAAGCTGCGCCTGGGGTGCGGATCTTCCTAGGATCTGCACGTGGGCTTCGCTTCAGGACGCAGCAACCGGTCATCTACACTTCGTATTCAACGTCCACCTCGACAATCGAAGTGGTCACGCTCGCTTGGAAGGAACGGGGCTCATGAGACGCCGGATACGAAACGTGTCAAAGAAGCAGAACAACCAGGGAACCGGACGAACGCTTGTGCCAGGCACCCTGCGTTTCCACCCATCGTCCTGGCCGGAGATCTCAATGCAACGCCCGACACTCGCGAGATTGCAGAATTGTGCGCGGATGAAGAACTGGCCTTGAGTGGCTGCGTGGAAAACGCGACGGGGACGTTTCACGGGTTCACCGGGACCCCCGATTCTGCGCCGATTGACTATATCATAACAAACACCCGATTTCGCCGGGAACCCCTTCTTGTTGATACCGAGCAGTACCTCGGCATATGGCCATCCGACCACTTCCCTTTGGTAGCCGAACTGACGCCGGCGGGAGGCTAAGATGCTCGTCATCGGCCGTTCCCGTTTGTAGCCTCAGAGAAGCGGTGAGGCGCGAAGCCGGTTACTCTGCTGAAAGACTTATAGAAATTGCTGTAATCATGGAACCCGGCTGCATAGGCAGCTTCCAGAGCGGTCGCCCCTTCGTTCAGCAACGTAACCGCTTGCATGACCCGAATGTTTGTTACGTACTCGTGTACCGTATATCCGGTATTCTGTTTAAACAGGCGACACATATGGTACCTACTCAGCCCGAACAAGCTTTCCAGCCGACCCAAGCTCAAATCACCGTTCGGGTTCGACTCTATGAAGCGTATGATCTCTGAGATCGTCGGGTCGTACTGCACCCCGCCTCCTTCACGAGAACCTGAATTGGGAGTAGCGCCTATTTGCTCCGCCGCCCGATTCAGACATACCAGAGCCTGAAGAAACAATGTCCGGATCATCACTTCCGTTCCAGCCACCGGTCGGACAATGTATTGCTCGATTTGCTCCAGATAACCGAAAAACTCCGCGACGTGTTCGTTGTGCTGAAGTACTTGAAGGCCTCCGTGAGCCATGGTTGACCGGAGGAAACCAAGCACGTTATAGGCCGATGACTCGAACCCTCGAAGATAGCGGGGAAGAAAATGTATAACGATCCACTCGGAGCGCTCCTTGGACACAGGTTGCGCAGTTTGAACTTGGTCAGTCCTCACGACAGCTATATCACCGAAGCCGAGCTGATATGAATCACCTTCCGTCCGGTATTCCAGTCTACCAGAGATGAGACAGAAGAGTTCGTACGCCCGGTATCTTCCCTGCGTAACAACAGAATTGGTGCCGCTGATCGCGTGCTCATAGTGAAACCCGGCTTCCACTGACCCGAATTGCGCCACTGTATGCATCGTTCCCTCTCAGACCACTCCGAATCCCCTATCTCTTTTGCAATAAGGGGAGTCATGCTCCAACAGCTGAACCTGCTCGATCACCTTTCGCACTTGAAGCACTACGACTCACTTCGGCCGGAGTGGCCCCCGCGACCCGACGAAATGCCTTGTAGAAATT
>PWGF01000264.1 GCA_003554375.1 Spirochaetaceae bacterium | reverse complement strand
TCGACGTTCCCACCTGATGAAGGCTTGGATCACGTCGGGACGTATCTGCTCGGACACAAGAAAACGGAACTGGCGCGGTCAATTGGTAGTCGCGAGGCGCTGCGATCTCGGGTTCTGAGCTGGGCGCACCGGCATCACTCGGCGGTGTACTTCCTGGGGTTGGCGTTCCTTGCCGGGTTGTTCACGGTCGTCGTCGCGGCGTTTGGTCTGCGGCCGCACGGCCTGACACTTCAGCTGATCTCCGCTGCGCTCGTGCTGATTCCGGTGAGCCGGCTTGCGCTGGAAGTGGTGAACACACTGATCATGCGCGTCTTTCCGCCTCGTGTGTTGGCGAAGATGGATTTCAAGGATACGGGGATTCCCGACGCGTATCGGACTTTGGTGGTTGTCCCGATGCTGCTCAACGACGTAGAAGCAATCGGAGCGGAGGTGGAGAAGCTCGAGATCCGGTACCTGGCGAATACTGATCCCAATCTGCTGTTCGCGCTTTACACAGACTACCATGATGCCGACACCGCTGTCTGCGATACCGATAGTGCGCTGCTGCTGACCGCTGAGGACGGCATTGCGAGGCTCAACGCACGGTATGGCGGCGAACGTTTCTTCCTTCTTCATCGAAACCGAGTATGGAGCGATTCAGAGCAGAAATTCATCGGCTGGGAACGCAAGCGCGGCAAGCTGGAGGAGCTCAACGAGCTGATTTCGGGTGCGCGACCTCGTGACGCAGAGCGCTTGGTTAAGGTCGGCGACGAAAACAGACTCTCCGATGTGCGGTTTGTGATTACGCTCGACAGCGACACGCAATTGCCTGCCATGAGCGCACGCCGGATGGTTGAGACCTTGGCGCACCCCCTCAACCACGCTCGCATCGAAGACGATGGCGTCGTCCGCTCAGGGTATACTATTATCCAACCGCGGGTCAGCCCGTCTTTGCCAAGCGCGAGCGGTTCGCCGTTCAGTCGACTGTTTGCAGATGCGGTCGGGACCGATCCCTACACCAACACGGTCTCCGACGCGTATCAGGATCTCGCCGGCGCCGGCTCGTATCATGGAAAGGGCATCTACGATGCGCATACCTTCAACCGGGTTCTATCAGGACGCTTTCCCGAAGCGCATCTGCTGAGTCATGACTTGCTCGAAGGCGCGTACGTGCGGGTGGGGTTGGCGAGCGACATCGAGCTGTATGATGAGTTCCCTCAGGACTATCTGAGCTACGTCAAGCGGCAACATCGCTGGATTCGCGGGGATTGGCAGATCGCCGACTGGGTGATGCCACGCGTGCCTCGACCCACCGGCGGGCGGGCCCCAAACCCACTGTCGTGGTTTGACCGGTGGAAGATTCTCGACAACCTGCGTCGCAGCGCGTTGCCCGTCGCGAGCATAACGTTACTCGTTGTCACATGGCTCATCTCTCCGCGCGCTGCATTGGTCGGCGGCGCCGTTGTAGGCGTGCAGCTGTTGTATCACTCGCTGATGCAGCCGCTTACGTGGCTGACGTCCCGAAGGGCGGCGAAGGATATCTCGATTGAAAAGGTGTCCCGCAACCTTTTGCGTGTATTGTTCGAGGCGGCGTTGCTGCCGTATCACGCGCGGCTTGCAGTCGATGCAGCGTGCAAGGTTTGGTATCGGCGGATCTCGCATCGAGGCTTGCTGGACTGGAGCTCCACCGCGGATACCACCGGCACGGCGCAGAGAAAGGTCTCAGCGTTCGTGGCGTCAGTCGGTGTCGCGACCGCGTTCGCTCTGATCGTCGGGGCGGCGACGGCTTATCTGCGACCGGATAGCCTTGGTTTCGCAGCGCCGTGGTTGCTGCTGTGGCTGCTTTCGCCGATTCTCGCTGGGCTGTTGTGCCGGCGGCCTGCGCCTAAGACGGCCCAGAGCCGTATAGGTGACAAGGACCGCCGATTCCTGCGCAGCGTGGCTCGACGGACATGGCGCTACTTCGCTGAGTTCGTGAACGGAGAGACCTCCTGGCTTCCTCCCGACAACTATCAAGTCTCCCACAACACGGGAGTTGCACTGCGTACAAGCCCAACGAACATCGGGCTCTATATGATGAGCGCGATTGCGGCCCATGAGTTCGGCTACCTCACCGGCGACGAGGTGGTGGAGAGTCTGAACCGGACAGTGAGGACCATCGCAAAACTGGAACGGTACGAAGGGCACTTGCTCAACTGGTATTCGATCCAGAGCCTCGAGCCGCTCAACCCGCGTTACGTTTCCACCGTCGACAGCGGAAACCTGCTCGGGGCGTTATGGGGCGTGGAGCGCGGGATCGATAGGCTGATAAATGAACCTTTGCTGGATGAGCGCGCCCTGCACGGACTGCACGACACCGCCGACACGCTGCGACGCATCGCGAACGGAGGAGGACCGGCCGAACCGGCTCACTATGGTCTCGATCGTCTGCTACAAGAGTGCGAGTCCCCGCCCCACGCGGCCGCGGAGATTCTCGCCGCCCTGCGGAAGCTTGGCGACACGCCGGACCACGTGTGGGAACGTAATTCGACTCGTGGCTCCGAGCAAGACAATGCCGGCTACTGGGCCGGCGAGCTGCGGCGGCAGCTCGCGGCTTGGCTCCGGATAGCGGATCGGTATCTCTCGTGGTCTGAGATACTCGCGGAGAAAACCGAGGAGGAGATCGCCGGAGTTGCTCCCGACGCGTTGCCGGAGTTCCGGCAAGCTTTGCTGCGGGCCCCGTCGCTCCAGCAGCTTGCCGGCGGCAAGGTCGCCGGTATCACGGCTCTGGAGAAGATTCGGGCTCGCATCGACACGGACGATGGAGCGCTCCTTGAGTGGGTCGACCGCGTGCGAGCGGCATTCGAGCGTGCGCAATGGTTGGCGGGGGAGGTTCTGGCCGACGCAGGTTCTCTCTCGGGCGCGATCGAAGAACTTGCAGGATCGATCAACATGCGTTTCCTCTATAGCAGCGAGAGGCGGCTCTTTTCGGTGGGGTTCAGTGTGTCGGAGGGCCGCCTAGACCATGTCTACTACGACCTCCTTGCGAGCGAGGCTCGCTTCGGTAGCTTCGTTGCGATCGCCCGTGGGGACGTTCCGGTCGAGCATTGGTTTGCCATGAACCGGCCGTACGGCTTGATTGGTCGTCGGAGGGTGCTGCTCAGTTGGAGCGGAACAATGTTCGAGTATCTGATGCCGCTCTTGTTTCAGCGCTCATACGACAACGCTCTGTTGGATAAAGCCGCGCGTGAATCCGTGGCGATACAGATCGCCTACGGGCGAAAGCACCAGGTGCCGTGGGGAGTCTCCGAGAGCGCATACGCGGATCTGGACCTTCGGAAGACCTATCAGTACCACGCATTCGGAGTCCCGGAGCTTGGTCTGAGGCGTGGATTGGCCGAGAAGGTCGTGGTCGCCCCGTATGCGTCCTTGCTGGCGGTGAGCATCGCACCGCGGGAGACGGTCCGGAACTTGAAGCGACTGGCCGAGCTCGGCTTGTTGAGTGAGTACGGCTACTATGAAGCACTGGACTTCAGTCGGCGGCCGAGTCACGGTGCCCCGACGGGCGTGGTCGTGCGCGCTTACATGGCGCACCACCATGGGATGAGTCTGTTGGCGTTGTCCAACTTCCTGCACGACGATTGGCTGCGTCTTCGTTTCCATTCCGACCCTCGAGTCCGAGCTGCCGAACCGTTGCTGCATGAGCGAATCCCGCGCGTCCCCCCGCTGCACCACGTTACCACTCGTGAGCGAATTGTCTCGGTGGTGGGGGCCGGCGATGCAGCCGGCTCTATCAGCCAGTTTGAAACCCCGCACAGCCCTACGCCCAAAACCCAGCTGCTTTCGAACGGTCGGTACGCTGTGATGATTTCGAGTGCCGGCGGCGGTTACAGCCGATGGGGCGATATCGCGATCACTCGCTGGCGCTCAGACGTGACGGCCGATTCCTGGGGGACCTTCTGCTATCTGCATGACACGGATTCGGGACAGCTTTGGTCGAGCACCTACCAGCCGACCGCGGGAGAGACCTCGCAGTTCCGTGTCACCTTCACGCCGGATCGAGCGGTGTTCCGTCGTTTCGATCGTGACATCGAGACGGAAACCGAAATCATCGTAGCGCCGGACGACGATGTCGAGATTCGGCGCGTGACGCTGGTCAACCGTGGAGCCGCCACGCGACGGCTAGAGCTGACAAGCTATGCTGAGCTGGCGATGGCGCCGCACGTCGCTGACCGTCAGCACCCAGCTTTCAATAAGCTCTTCATCCAAACCGAGGCGTTACCCGATGAGAAGGCACTGCTGGCGTGGCGGCGGCCTCGCAGCGCGAGCGACGTATCAGTGTACGTGGGGCACCGTCTTACGCCGCAACGCAGTCAGGAACGCGACTGGGTGGAAGCAGGCAATGGGGACCAACCGACCGGCGCCGCGCTACGCTTTGAAACCGACCGCCAGCGTTTCATCGGAAGGGGGCGTACGCTTGCCCGCCCGATGGGAGCGGTGGGCGAACCGACCGGCGGCCGAGGGTTCGTACTCGATCCTGTCCTTAGCCTTCGCCGGAGTCTCATCCTTGCTCCCGGCGACCGGCAACAGGTTTCGATGATCGTGGCGGCCGGTCCGTCGGCCGAGCAGGTGGTAGGGCTCATGCGGAAATATGCGGATCCGGCTGCGATCGACAATGCCATGGAGTCGGCCTGGACCGCCGCCCAGCTCGAGCTGCGACTCCTGCGCCTTCAGCCGGATCAGGCGCGCCGTCTTCAGCAACTGGCAAGCCATTTGCTGTACCCGAATCTACTCTTGCGTGCGGCACCGAAAGAGATCTCGGTCAACCGCAAAGGCCAGTCCGGATTGTGGGCTTACGGGATTTCCGGTGATCTGCCGATAGCGCTGATTTCAATCGCCGACATCCGCGATATCGCGGTGGTCCGGCAGATGCTGCAAGCTCATGCCTACTGGCGTCTGAACGGCCTGGTGGCCGACCTTGTCATACTGAATGAGGAGGCCGCCGGATACGCACAGCCGTTGCGTGATGAGCTTGAGCACCTCATTCAGGCCAACAGTGAGCACACCGGGGTAGACCAACCCGGAGGGATATTTCTGCGCAGTGCCGAGGCGATTCCGGCCTCCGATATCACCTTGTTGCGGGCGGTAGCCGTTGTGGCGCTGGTGGCGGCGCGCGGCAGTCTGGCGAAGCAACTCGCCGTCTCCATGTCCGAAGCGGTCCTACTGCCAAACCAGGTCACTCAGAAGCGGGACGCGGGCGACCCCTCGGCCGCGCTTGCGTTTATGGACCTTCCTTTCTTCAACAGTCTGGGTGGCTTCACCCCGGACGGGAGCGAATACGTGATCTACCTCGGGCCGGACATACATACTCCGGCGCCGTGGACCAACGTTATCGCGAACCCCGAGTTCGGAACGATTGTGAGTGAGACCGGCAGCGGGTTCACCTGGCAAGGAAACAGCCAGCGCAACCGCCTTACCTCGTGGTCGAACGACGCGACTTTGGATCCCTCGTCCGAGGCAATCTATATCCGCGATGAAGATACCGGAGTCTACTGGAGTCCGACCGCCGCACCAATCCGTGAGCAGGATGCGTATCGCGCACGCCACGGAGCGGGATACACCGTCTTCGAGCACAACAGCCACGGTATAGAGCAGGAGCTTACGGTATTCGTGCCGATGGACACGCGGGGCGGCGAGCCGGTGAAGCTGCAGCAGCTTGCTCTGTTTAACGATACCGACCGCCCCCGCACACTGTCGCTGTTTTTCTACGTGGAATGGACGCTCGGAGAATCGCGCGAGTCCTCGCAGACGCAGGTAGTGACCTCATGGGACGACGAGCATCAAGCTATGTTGGCTCGCAATAGCTATCATCCCGATTACGGTGACTGCATAGCGTTTGCTGCTCTGAGCGCAGCCGTCTTGTCGTATACCGCCGACCGCACGGAGTTTCTGGGGCGCAACGGTACGATGGAGCGTCCGGCTGCCTTGGGGCGTAGCGGACTGTCGCGCCGGACCGGTGCGGGCCTCGACCCATGCTCGGCGCTGCAGACCACCGTGGAGCTAGGCGCCGGCGAACGCGTGCGGCTTACTTGCATCCTGGGGGAGACTCAACTGCTCGAGCACGCCCAAACGCTCGTGAAGCAGTATCGCGATAGTCTGGCAACCGAGGCCGCGCTCGCACGGACGCGCGGTTGGTGGGACGAGAGGCTTCGGGCCATTCAGGTACAGACCCCCGAGCAGGCGACGGACTTCATGGTTAATCGCTGGTTGCTCTATCAGACTCTCAGTTGTCGCGTCTGGGGCCGTTCCGGGTTCTATCAATCCGGCGGCGCTTTTGGCTTTCGAGATCAACTGCAGGACGTGACGGCGCTGCTGTACGCCGATCCCCCGCTTGCGCGCGAACATATCCTGCGCGCTGCGGGCCGGCAGTTCAAAGAGGGCGACGTCCAACATTGGTGGCATCCGCCCGGAGGCGGGGGGATCCGCTCTCGCATCTCGGACGATCTGCTCTGGCTGCCGTACGCGGTTGCTCAGTACGTAAGGATCACCGGAGACGCCGGCGTGCTGCACGAGGTGGTCCCTTTCCTCGACGGACCGCCGCTCGATGATGATATGCACGAGAGCTATCAGTCGCCGGATCTGTCGTCGGAGGAGGGGACCATCTACGAACACTGCCGGCGGGCGCTGGCGCGGAGCCAACGCTACGGCGAGCATGGTTTGCCATTGATGGGCGGCGGGGACTGGAATGACGGGATGAACCTGGTAGGGATCGAGGGGAGAGGGGAGAGCGTCTGGTTGGCGTGGTTCATGGTAGTGGTGACCGCCCACATGGCCGAGCTATCGGACCTGTTGGGCGAGCGTGAGAACGCGCGGGATTACCGGCGGGAACGGAACGCGCTCATCGAGTGCATCGAGAATTTCGCGTGGGATGGGGAGTGGTACCTGCGCGCCACATTTGACGACGGCACTCTCTTGGGGGGTAGCGCGAATAGCGAAGCGCACATCGACTTGCTCCCGCAGGCTTGGGCATGGTTAAGTGGCGTTGCCGAGCCCGCCCGGGCCGAGGCCGCGTTGGAGTCCGCCTGGAACCACCTTGTCCGCGAAGATGAAGCGTTGGTACAGCTCTTTGATCCCCCGTTCGACAGGTTCGAGCCTTCGCCGGGGTACATCAAGGGCTATCCGCCCGGTGTGCGTGAGAACGGAGGTCAGTATACCCACGCCGCGCTCTGGCTGGCGATGGCGATGGCGCGATCGGGCGACGGAACGCGCGCGGCGCAACTGCTGCGCATGCTCAATCCCGTTGAGCACGCGCGCGACCCTGAAGCAGTCTGGCGCTACGGAACCGAGCCGT
>PWGF01000546.1 GCA_003554375.1 Spirochaetaceae bacterium | reverse complement strand
TGGGGCCGTGGCGCTGGGCCGAGCGGGGCGGAAGCGCCGGGGGGCTCAGGGCCGGATTCCGGGGCGGGACGCGCCCGGACTATGGGGGACTATGAGAGTGCGTGGTCGCTACGGATGGCCGCGAAAACTCCGGGCGGGACGCGGCCGGACGGTGGTACGGGGGCGAGCGCTCGACGGGGAGCGGGATGGTGGGTATGGTTGCGGCGCAGGAGGTGCTTATGCGGCTGATCTACGAGGGCAAAACGAAGGATGTGTACGACCGGGGGGACGGGGCGTATGTGCTCCGGTTCAAGGACGACGTCACGGGGACGAACGGGACGTTCGATCCCGGGGCGAACACGGTGGGGCTTTCGATCGAGGGCGCGGGGCGCGCAGGGCTCAGGCTTACGAAGCTCTTCTTCGAGAAGATCAACGCGGCGGGAATCGCGACGCACTTCGTGGATGCGGATGTTGAGCGGCGGGAGATGACGGTACTTCCGGCGGAGCCGTTCGGCGACGGAGTAGAAGTGATTCTGCGCTATCGCGCGGTGGGGAGCTTCTACCGGCGCTACGGGAAGTACTGCAGGAAGGGGCAGGCGCTCGATGCGTACGTTGAGGCGACGCTCAAGGACGACGAGCGGAACGATCCGCTCATCACGGCGGAGGCGCTTGCGATGCTCGGGATCATGGGCCGGGACGAGTACGAGACGGTCGTGGAGATGACGCGGCGGGTCGGGGCGCTGGTGCGCGATGAGCTTGCGGGGCGCGGGATCGAGCTGTACGACATCAAGTTCGAGTTCGGGCGCGTGGGGCCGGAGAAGCGGATTACGCTCATCGACGAGATCTCGGGGGGAAATATGCGCGCCTACCGGGGTGAGGAATATATTGAGCCGTTGCGGCTTGAGCGGTTGCTTTTGGAGTAAACGGCTGGGGCCGGCCGTGAGGGTAGGCGGGCGGAGGAGCAGGGCGCGGCGGGCGGGGCCGGCGCCCGGGGGCGGCGGGACCCGGGCCGGGGCCGGGGCCGGGCGCCGCTTCACGCGGCCGAATAACCGGCGACGGGCGAGTGGCGGTACGGTGCGGCGGGGCCGGCCGTGATGCCGTCGAGGGCGTTGGCGGCGGCCCAGGGCGGTGGCCCGGCGGCTCGAGGCGCGGCGCGTTGGCCGGCGGGGCACGGTTTGGACCGTTACGGCAAAGCACGCCGCGGGCGGCCGCTCACGGTGAGCGTGGTCTGTTCAACGTCCCATCCGAGCTGGAGCGACGCCGGGTTCTCTGCTCCGCCGTCGGCCTGATACTCGAACAGAAGAACGAAGCCGAGCTGGAACGCTCCGGAAGCTGCGATGTCGAACGCCGGATCGTCCCGCCCAAGGCCAAGCTCCAGCTCCAACCGTCTCCCGGCGGCCTGGTCGAGAGTCCCGTCTATGCCGAGCACGCCGATCCGGACTGATCCGTCCCCGGAATCGTACGCGTCCGCCGCCTCCTCCGGTGCGATCCAGAGCTCGACCCGGGGATCGACCATGCGGGCGCCACCGCCTACATTCGCAAGCGAGAGCCCGGAGCTCAGCCCGACCTGTTCGAGGATCTCGACCCCGCCGGGGAGATCGAGCTCGACGCCGAATGCGCGCTGGAATCCGTCAGGGCGCGGGAAGTCGGCGGAGGTCGGATTCCCGCTCCAGCCAGGATCGTCGCCTCCGGTCGAACCCGATTCCCCGCCGCCGAGAGCGGTTATGAACAGGCCGTGGTAGTGGTAGCCCTGATCCTCGATCGGCTCCTCGATCCCTTCCATCTCCTGCCCACCGGCGAAGAAGACCGCGACAAGATCCCCGGGTTCGAGCTCAATATTGGCCTCGCCGAGCTTCTCAACCACATCGATTTCGCCGGCCCGCGAGCCGTCGGTCAATCGCTCGGCGAGGTCGGTGGAGAACCGCACGAGCCCGTCCATTCTGCAGGCGACCGAGAACGCGAGAAACAGGAGGGCGAGCACAGAAAGGGCGGCGACCGCGCGCGCCGAGTAGATCGGACGGCGTCCCTGGCGACGGCTGCCGGCACCGGGGTTAGCGCCGTCCAGTGGCGCCGGGCGGGGCAGAGACGAGCGGTTGGACCTCATAGAGCACCTCCCGGAACGGAACGGTCGGGCACCTCGGGAGCACGCCTGAAGCCGGCGGCACCTGGAGTATCGAGGAGGAGCGGCGGCCCGGAGGCTCGCCGCGGCGTCCGCGCACCCGCGGACTCGGCGATATCCCGGTGCACAGCGCAGCCTGGAAGCCCCGGGGCGCCTCTGAGCCCGAAGGCGGTACGGGAAGCCCCCGGGCGTGCCTCCGGCCGCGAAGAGCCCGAGCGTGAAAACCGCGCCCGCGCGGGTTCCGGCCCGGCCGCGCGGGCAGCCGCGGGCGTGGAGGCCGGAAGCTCCAAGGCCCCGGGCGAGGACGCCGCGCCGGAGACGGAGGGATTCCCCTCCTCCGCCTCTCCGCGAAGCCATGAAAACGTCACGCGGAATCCTGCGGCGCGCCCGCCGGTAAACGGATAGGCATGCGTGGTGCTTTCGAGCTCGAGCATCGCTCGGCCGAGGCGAGCGCCAAAGGCGGCGTCGAAGGCGATCCCGTCGTCCCATCCCAGCGTAGTCCGAACGAATACCGGCATACGTTCGTAGATCGCGCCAAGCTCCGGGGTCACGTACTCGGCTGCGCCGAGCTCCGAGTAGACCCCGAGCCTGCCCACCGGCAACGGCGGATACCATCCTGCGCTGAGGCGAGCTTCAGGGGCGAGCGCCCAGCGATCGCTCTCATAACGATCGGAGTCGTCGACGGCGTCCAGTGTCACCCGCCGCCCGACGCGGCGAGTGAAGCTGCCGACATTCAGAAGCCCGAGTCCCACGCTCCATCGCCTGCGCTCATACAGGGCGCCGAGGTCCAGCCTAACCCCCACCCCGTAGCCTTCGCCCGGATACGCGTACTGCGCCTCCGCCGAGCCCTCCTGAACCGCGCGGCCCTCCCGGAACTCCAAAGCATAAGCTGCCTCGCCGTAGGCCCACACCGGGTCGTAGGACGCCAGCGGCCGTGCAGCCGCGCGGACGGTGCCGTCGAGGAGCTCCGCCTCAAACGGCACGATCGGCGCAACGCTTACGCCGGCCTGGCCCGCCGCGGCAAGCGAGAGCGAATACTCGGTGTCCCCGCGAAGCTCTCCTTCGGCAAGGTCCCGCTCCAGCCTGCGGCCGGGAGCCAGCTCGATTCCGAGCCCGCCTGAGTACACCGAGTATTCGACGGTAAACGGGAGATAGGGGAGCCGGCCAAGAACGATCGGCTCCGGCAGCGCCCCCTCTTCGGCAAGCTCGGGCGAGCGGGCGCCGCCGTAGGCGGCGAGCGACAACGGAACCTCACGCTCGACTCCGTCCTCCTCCACGAATCCGACGACCGAGAGGCTGTCCCGGCGGAGCACGACATCGATTCCATCGAGCAGCTCCGGAGACGTCGTCGAGAGGACATCGGGGTGCAGAATCGAGTCAAGAAGCGCCAGGACGTTGTAGTCGAGGTCTTCGAGCGCGCCGGCGGGATTCCGGGGTGGAAGCGCCGCCTGCACGAGGCCCAACGGAGGCGTCGCCGAAACCTGAAGCTGCCCCGCTACGTCGGACTCCCAGTATGCGGGGTTTCCCCGCACCAGAGAGCGCGCTCGGGGCATGAGCACCGAACTCTCGGCCCAAAGCGCGTCGGCCGTCCCGAGACCAAGCGCGGCGAGCGCAACAAAGAGCAGCATCTTGCAAGTGGTGGCGGATCCGGTCCTTGCAGCCATAGTGGCGCTCCTCCGCTATCCGGCCTCCTCGGGCAGTGCACCTCCCAGGATACTGCGCCGGGCCGGCCGGCGCAGCGGGGATGCCGTCGCGGATGCCGCTCGGTAGCGGATTCTGCCTCTACGCGACGTCGCAAAGAGTAGAGGTGCCGGGACATACCGTCAAGCAGTGGCCGACTGCCGACAGGACAGAAGCGGTTGGACCAGTACGGTTGGACGGCGGCGGCGAGAAGCCGGGGAGCAGCTCTATCGGGCATTTCGACACACTGTCGCCATCAACCGTGCCCCGGAAGTACCGCACTCGAAAAGTCTCGCTTCGAGCCGATGTTGACGGTATATTCTCCTGACAGGCATTCCCGCCGGGGGAATTCGAGCTGGAGGCTCGCCTGAGCGTATAGCGGCGGGCACGCCTAAAGGCGGAGTCGGCGGCGCTGAGAGTAGAGACATGACGTACCACCGGACAGCGGAGCCGGGAGTAGAAGAGATCCTCGCTTTGGCGCTGGTACGAGGCGATACGGAGACGGCGCAACGAATCGCCGACCGGAACCGGATCGATCTCGACACGCTCCTCGAGATCTGCGGACGCCACCGGATTGCTCCGCTCGCACTCAAGCGGCTCACCGCGCTCAGCTTGGGAGACCCACTCCGCCCCCGCGTAATCGAAGCAGCGCGGGGCGCAGTCATGGCTGCACTTGCCCACAACGCCGGGATTCGCGCGGAGATTGCTCGGTTCACCGAGCTGTGCAGGGCGGGCGGCATCGAGTTTCTTCTGATCAAAGGGATGGCGATCGACAAAGAGCTCACCCGGAGCACGAACGACGTGGATGTCCTGATCGAGCCGGCCGACCTGGAGCGTACCTTCGCCGCGCTGGAAGGAGCCGGTTACCGGTACGTCGGGAGCGCCGTCCTCTCCTCAAAAGAAAGACGCGATGTGCGGCGCCAGCTGCGGTGGAACAACCAGTTCCAGTTTCAGTCTCCTGACGCGCCGCTCCAGATCGAGGTCCACATACGCTTGTTCGAGCGCGACCGGATCCGGCTCGAGAAGCTCGACCGCCTGCTCGATAGAACGGATCTGTTCTGGGAGAAACGGCGGTACGACGGTGAGATCGAGTGCTGGGTTCCTGCGCCCGAGGCCTCACTTGCTCTTCTCTGTGTGCACTCCGCGACCAAACGCTCACCGGCCCACGGCTCCTACATTCTCCGTCACGCGCTCGATATTGCACGCCTCCTGCGGGAGGGCCTCGATTGGGACTACTTCCTACACCTCTGCCGCCTGTGGGAGATCGAGTACTATGCCTACGTGTCGCTCCGGCTTGCCGTCCTCAGCCTGGGAGCCCCGAGGGCCCAAGCGCTTGCCGAGCTGCTCCATCCGGCGCTCAACCGGAGAACGCGTTTCCTTGCGGGGGTCCATTGCCGCTGCTATACGGGCCTGGGAGCGCCCTCGAGACCCTTCCGGATGCTCTATCGCCTCGCCATGCCGGTTGCGATCGGCGGCAGCTTCCGCAAAGCCCTGCGCTGGTACCGGGAAACAGCATTCCCACCGCTCTGGCTTCAGGAAGCCCGGATCGGAGTCCCTCGCAGCTCCCCGCGCCTCTATCCGACATACGTGGCGTTTCAGCTAGCGCGGGTCGGACGTGCCCTCGCACGTCGAGTCGCGGGGCAGCGGAACAGCCGGGGGCAACGGAACGGCCGGGGGCTCGATTGGCCCGGGCGAGGCCGGGCGCTCAGAGCTCCTGCTCTGCACCCACGGTTATCGCGCGGTACTCGCCGGCACTCATCCCGGTGACACTCCGGAAGACGCGGCTGAAATAGCTCTCACTTTCGAAACCGGAGTCGCCGGCGATCCGGCTGATCGGCATGTCCGGAAAGAGCACGAGCATCCGTTTGGCATGCCGGACCCGATAGCGGTTGATATACTCCATCGGCCGGACCCCCGTCTCCCGCCGGAACAGCCGGCAGAAATGTTGCACCGAGACTCCGGCCGCCTCCGCCAGCTCCCCGATGGGGATGGGCCGGTGGTACGCCTCTGCGATCAAGGCAAATGCAGGACTCAGTCGAGAGCTACCCCGCACCCCTTCGTCTTCGGTAGGGGCATGCCGTGCGTACTTGAACAGATCGATCAGCAGACTGTAGACGGTGACGCTCGCGTCCAGCCGGTGCCCAGGAGCTTCCGTGCTGCATAGCGCATGAGCACGTCTGATATGCCGCTCGATAACTTCGGGGGCGGAACAGATGTAGGGCCCCGGTTCCTCCATGCCGATCTTCCCCAGAAAGCTGGCAAGGTGGAAACCATCGAAGGTAATCCAGTTCACCACCCACTCCCCTTCCAGCCCCCGGTAGGTATGAGGAGTCCCAGGATAGAGCAGGAGCCCCGTCTCTCCGCCCAGCACGAACTCCTGCCCCCCGACACGTACCAGGCCCTGCCCGCTGGCGTTCTGAAGCCACTGGAACCCCGGATATCCGTAGGGCCGGTTGACCGGCTCCTGCACATAGTCAACCCCGACGCCGTTCAGGTGAAACGGAAGCTCCTTCTCGATCTCCGTAAGAGTAAGGATAACGAAGTGGCCTTTGTTGGGGTTTTCATACGGTTCGGCTACCATACCTGTGTTCATATTGTACCATACTGGCACTATTTGTAAACTGCGAGTTAACTTTCTGAAAGAAAATATTAATATTGACCGTTTGATTGGCCCGGGTCATTATTGTTCATACATACACAAGGTAAGGAGGACTTACTATGTCCACACCGATCCGGCTTCTCGTCGGAATGCTCGTCACGGCTGCGCTGTTGTTGGCAGTGTCCGCAACAGCGCTCGCGGCGGGCCAGCAGGAAGTTACACCGGAAGACGATCCGGCCGAAACCGAGCTCATCATCAACTCCAACCGGAGCGACCCGGAGCCGCGCCGCGTATTCGCTGAAGTGGTCGAGATGTACGAGGAGCGAAATCCCGACGTCTCCGTGACGGTGAACACCTTCAGTCACGAGGACTACAAAACGCTGCTCAGGACGTGGCTCGGAAGCGCCCGGGCACCCGATGTCGTCACGTGGTTTGCCGGGGAGCGCATGCGCTTCTTCGCCGAACGCGATCTCCTCGAGCCACTCGATTCGCTATTGGGTGGTGGAGCATTCACCGATTACTTCCCGGCCAGCTTCGAAAGCGCCGCCATGGCGGGAGACTCGTACTACTTCCTGCCGGAGACGTGGTACTGGTGGGGAGTCTACTATCGCCCCAGCGTGTTCGAGGAACACGGAGTCGATATTCCGGAGACCTGGGATGAGTTCATGGACGCCATCGCGACGTTCAAGGACGCCGACATGATCCCGATCGCCATCGGAACCCGTTATCTCTGGACAACCGGCGGCTGGTTCGACTACCTCAACATGCGCATCAACGGCATGGAGTTCCACCAGGAGCTCACCGCCGGTGAGGTCCCCTACACCGACTCTCGCGTCCGCGCGGTCTTTGAGAAATGGGCGGAGCTCGTCGAGGCGGGCGCGTTCATGGATGACCACAGCGCCTACGCCTGGCAGGAGGCCGCAACGCCTCTCTTTGAAGGTGACGCGGCGATGTACCTCATGGGACAGTTCATCTTCGACACCGCTCCGGACGAAGTCCAGGACGATCTCGATTTCTTCCGCTTCCCCGTGATCGATCCAAGCATCGGCCTCTACGAGGACACGCCCATCGACGGGTTCATGATTCCGGAAAAGGCGCGGAACAAGGAAGCCGCAATGGACTTCATCGAGTTCCTGGCCTCGGAGGAGATCCAGAGGTACCAGGCGGAAGAGCTTGGGCGCCTTGCGGCAAACGTCAACGTCGAGCCGCCGGACGACCATGCACGCAAGGGCTTCGAGATGGTGCAGGCTTCGGACGGCGTCATGCAGTTCTTCGACCGTGATGCGGACGAAGAGTTCGCCAACCGGGCCATGAACTCCTTCGTGGAATTCATGACATTCCCGGACCGTCTGGACGACATCTTGGAGGAGCTCGAGCAGGAACGCCAACGCATGCAGCAGTAGTGCCGTGCGTGTCGTCGGGACACGCTGGTACGGCTCATTGCCGGCCGGGTGCCGGCCTACAATGACGATAACGCGGAGTGGGGCGCTCAACGGTGGCCGCCCCGCTCCGTTGCGTCGCCGGAGTCCGGACTCTTCCGCCTCGACGAGCTCGGGCGTCGCGTTCGTTAGGGCCCCCTCTCGCCGGGCCCCCGTGCCCACCGGCCCCTGCACTCCATTCGCTTGGCTCTGCATCCGGAGTTGGAGATAACGCCACAGGAGGATGCCTCGTGATAGTCGGACAACGAAAGATCAACCTTACCCCATGGGCGTTTCTCGCCCTGCCGCTAACGTTCTACCTGATCTGGGTGATCGCGCCGGTGGTTCAGACCATCGGTTACAGCCTCACCGACTACGACGGCGTTACGTTCGACGCGGCGTTCATCGGGCTGGAGAATTTCCGCCTTCTCTTCACCGACCGGATCTTCTGGACAGCTCTTGCCAACAACGTACGCTGGCTCATCTTCTTTGCGCTCCTTCCGATACCAATCGGTTTGGGGCTCGCAATGCTCTTGAATCAGGGCTATCAAGGGAGCCATTTCTTCCGCACCGTCCTCTTCCTCCCGATGACGCTCTCATTCGTGATCATCGGGCAGATCTGGGGCTGGATCTACCTCCCCCGCGCCGGGGCATTGAATACGCTCCTGGAGTTCATCGGGATGAGCGGCTTCACTCGACCGTGGCTGAGCGATCCGGGCACGGTCACCTACTCGCTCATCGCCGCCGGCACGTGGCGTCAGATTCCATACGTTATGATTCTCTATCTGGCGGGCCTTCAGAGCGTCCCGACGGATCTGGTGGAAGCGGCCATGATTGACGGCGCATCGTGGTGGCAGCGGTTCGTAAGGGTAGTGATCCCGATGCTCCTCCCCTCGACCGTCGTTGCCGTGTCCATCAGTATTATCGATTCGCTTCGCGCCTTTGACATCGTGTTCGTCATGACACGCGGCGGGCCGTTCAACCAGTCGCAGGTGTTGGCGAACTTCATGTACATCGAGGCGTTCAACAACTATCGGATGGGGTACGGTGCGGCGATCGCGGTGATCCAGTTCGCGGTCACCTTCACCTTCATCTATCTATACGTCAACTACACCATGAAACGGGAACAGGCCAGATAGGCGGGGAGAGAAGCGATGAGTGACTACTACAGCTACGGAGATTCGCACGGCAGCCTCTTCAGACGCGCTCCGCTCACGCGACAGCAGCGTCGGGTGATCCGGACGGTTCTGTTCTATGCGACCGCGCTACTCGTCACGGCGGTATGGCTTGTGCCGTTCGTCATTGCGGTCTTCACCAGCCTGAAGACCTTCAGCGATATCATGGCCGGCCTCTCCATGTGGCGCCCTCCCACGGCACCGACCATCCAGAACTTCTTTGAGGTGTGGGAGACCGGCATGGCCATGTTCTTCCGGAACACCACCATCATTACCGTGCCGTCGGTTATCGGTGCGCTCGGGATGGGAAGCCTCGGGGCGTATGCACTTGCCTTTCATCGTTTCCGGGGCGCGCGGGTCGTCCTGATGGTGTTCATCGCGGGAATGCTCATACCGTTTCAGATGCTTCTGATCCCCGTGTTCCGTTTCTCCAACCTTGTCGGACTCTACGACACCTGGCAGGGGCTCATTCTCTTCCACATCGCCTTTCAAACAGGTTTCTGCACCTTCTTCCTCCGGGGCTTCATGAAGACGATGCCGGTCTCCATCCTGCAGTCGGCCCGGATCGACGGTGCACGCGAGCTTCTCATCTACCGACGCCTGGTACTCCCGCTTACCAAGCCGGCACTCGCGGCGCTCGCCATTCTCCAGTTCACCTGGATCTGGAACGACTACCTCTGGGGGCTGGTACTTCTCCAGTCCGATAATCTCAAGCCGATCACGCTGGGACTGGTGGGGCTTCAGGGACAGTTCGTCTCGAGCTACAACCTCATCGCAGCAGGTGCGATCATAGCGGCGTCGCTTCCCATCGCGGTCTTCCTAGCATTCCAGCGGCACTTCATCCACGGGCTGACCCTCGGCGCGGTGAAGGAGTAGCGCTACCCTCGCCGGTGGCGGCGTTCAACAGTGTCTCAAACGCCCCCCAGATCTCGGCGACATGGCGTCGCGTTTGATGGTATCGGTACGCCCCGGGACGACCGACGCCAAGCGGGACGGCAACGTACAGTTGTCACGGGCCCGGGGCGTTACCGACACCCACCTCACCCACCTATCTCCCGCAACGCTAACGCATTTCTAACACAACTCGAATCACCTCCTAATGAGGCTCGAACTACCATCTAACACGCGGACCGGCACTATCGGGGCAAATATTTCATAGGAGGCATGCCAATGCGCATACCAGCAATCACGAACGCAAACCGCCGCGTACCGGTAGCTCCGGGGCTCATGGTGGCTACGGTGGTGCTGCTTCTCACGGTAGTCCCGGCGTCCGTCGAGGCCGGTGGAGCCCAGGAGACCGACCAGCCGGCCACGCAGGCCGCGCGTGATGCCGGGCGGCCGGACGTAGACGTCGAAGGCGCCGGTGCGTCGTTCCCGGCGCCGCTCATAACCGCATGGGCGGATGAGTACCGCGACGAGACCGGCGGACGGGTCACGGTCAACTATCAATCCATCGGCTCGGGAGGCGGCATCCGCCAGTTCCTCGAGCAGACGATCATGTTCGGCGCTACCGAGCGTCATCTCACCGACGAGCAGATCGAGGAAATCGAAGAGAAGACCGGTGGCACCGCTTTCAACATCCCGATCACGCTCGGTTCGGTAGCCGTGACCTACAACGTCCCCGGCGTAAGTGAGGGCCTCGTGTTCACCGGCGATGTACTCGTAGACATGTTTCGCGGAGAGATCGAGACGTGGAACGACTCACGCATCCGTGAGCTCAATCCGGACGTGGAGCTCCCCGACCTCCCGGTGCAGATCGTTCACCGGTCGGACGGCTCCGGAACAACCGCGGTCTTCACCGACTATTTGAGCAAGGCGTCCGAATGGTGGGAAGAGGAAGTCGGCTTTGCTACAAGCGTCGACTGGCCGCGCGGAACCGGCGCCAACGGCAACGAGGGGGTTGCGGGCGTCGTCCAGACGACCCCGGGCGCGCTCGGGTACAACAGCCTGGTGTATGCCACGCTCAACGACATTGCCTACGGAGCCGTCGTGAACCGGTCCGGGGAGCCGGTCCTTCCGGACCTCGCCAGCACTTCCGCGGCAGGCGATGTCGAGCTTCCGCCCGACACCCGCGTCTCAATTACCGATACGCCCGCGGCCGACGGCTATCCGATCGCCGGCTTCGCGTGGGTCATGGTATACGAGCGACTCGATCAGAATCGAGCAATCCGCACCCGCGATCAAGCCGAGGAGCTCAGCCGTTTCCTCTACTGGATCATAACCGACGGACAGGAGTTCTCCGAGCCGCTCGATTTCGCGCGGCTTCCCGAAGCGGCCGTCGAGCGAGCCGAAGAAATGCTCAGCCGGCTTACGTGGGACGGTGAACGGATCGGCGAGGAGGTACGCTAAATGAAGGCAAACCGAGCCGCTTCAGGTCAATCCGGCGAGGCATGCGCGGCGTCACCGCGGCGCATCGTGCCCCATGCGATCTACCGGCGGCTCGGCGATCGGGTTTTCGGCGCCCTCGTGTTGGTGCTCGGCTCGAGCATCGCCCTCCTCACGGTGGCGATGGGGCTGGTGCTCTATCGGCAGGGGGGCGCCCCGATCGTACGAGACGGTTTCTTCGGATTCCTGTTCCAGACGACATGGAATCCGGTTACCGGCGAGCACGGGGCATGGCCGTTCGTTGTCGGCACGCTCATCACGAGCTTTGGCGCACTGTCGATTGCGTTTCTTCCGGCAATCGCGGTGGGGATATTCTCGGCCGAATACGCGCCGAGGCGCGTCGCCGCGGCCATCAACTACCTGGTCGATCTGCTTGCAGCCGTACCGAGCGTCGTGATCGGTATCTGGGGCATCTTCGTGTTCGCACCCTGGATGCGGGACACATTCTATATGCCTGCATTCTACTGGGCCAGGGAAAGCGCAGCGTGGCTTCTCCCCGTGTTGGGGACGCCGACGAGCTACAACATCCTTACCGCCACGCTCTTGCTTGCGCTCATGATTACTCCGTACACGGTGGCGCTCACCCGGGACGCAGTCAGGATGGTCCCGCGCGAGCAACGCGAAGCCGCGCAAGCGCTCGGAAGCACGCACTGGGAGATGATCAGAATGAGCGTCCTCCCGTATGCGCGCGGAGGCATTGTCGCGGGGGTGGTGCTCTCGCTTGCCCGTGCGCTGGGAGAGACTATGGTCGTCGCCATGCTCATCGGCAACTCCAACCGGCTCCCCTACACCCTTTTTGGGCCGGCAGCGAACATGCCGTCGGTCATCGCGAACGAGTTCCGTGAAGCGGTGGAACCCACGCACGTTACGGCGCTGATGGCGGTGGGGTTCTACCTCTTTCTGATTACGTTCGCGGTCAATCTGATCGCCGCCTATATTCAGAAACGACTCAACGTAGGAGGACGGATCCTATGACGCTCCGCTTCCGCCACATTCGTGACTACGCCGTTCGAGCAGTTCTCGTGCTCTGCACGGTCTGCCTTGTGGCTCCGCTTCTGGTCATCATCGGGTACGTGCTCGTCAACGGCATAAGCGCGCTGACGCCGGCCTTCTTCACCGAGGAGCTCGGCTCACCGGCCCGCGCAATGCAAGGTCGCCCAACGGGCCTCTTTCACTCGATCGTCGGAACGGTCGTGATCGATCTGCTTGCCCTTTCCTTCGCCGCGCCGGTCGGCATGGGCGCCGGGATCATGCTGAGCGAGTATTCGGAGAACCCGCTGAACGGTCCGATTCGCATTCTCACCGGCACGCTCAACGGAATGCCGGCAATACTGATGGGGCTTCTGGCGTTCTCTCTTGTGGTTCGCCCGACGGGTCGATTCTCGGCTGTCGCAGGATCGGTGGCGCTGGCATTCGTCATGGTCCCTATCATCGCCCGGTCGGTTGAGAGCGTTCTGCGAACGACGCCGTGGAGCTTGCGCGAAGTAGGACTTGCGCTCGGACTCCCGCGGTGGCGGGTGATCGTCTCCACGGTGCTCCCCGCCGCCAGGAGCGGGATCCTCACCGGCGTTCTCATTGCCTTCGCCCGCGCGGCCGGCGAAGCCGCCCCACTGCTCTTCACGTCGTTCGGGCAGAACTACCTCAACCTCGACATCCGCCGCCCCATGGACACGCTGCCGCAGCGGCTCTACAGCCTGGCGATCAGCCCGTACCAGGAATGGCACGCGATGGGGTGGGCGGCGGCAATCGTGCTGTTGCTCTTCGTCATGGCGTGCTTCCTCGCCGCCCGTGCATTGTCACGTGCCCACGGAGGGCGCGATGCGTGATATCGGAATCCACCAAGAGAGTCGTCACGTACAAACTCAACGAATACCCGCAAGACTATGAACACGAATACGAGAAGGAGCCCCACTATGATGAGCCTTGCAGCTGTACAAAGCGTTCCAACGAATAACGTCGCCGTCCGCGGCGGCGCCTCGTCCGGGCAGCCCGTGGTCCAGGAACAGACCGCCGGCACGCCGGCGCACGGCGCACACCCGCGGCTGGAAACACGCGCACTCTCCGTGCGGTACGGCGGGGGCGCGGTCGGTGTTGCCGATATCACGATGCCGGTCCATGCCAACCGGGTAACTGCCCTCATTGGGCCCTCCGGATGCGGGAAGACCACGTACCTCCGCGCACTCAACCGGATGCATGACCTGACCCCCGGGGCCCACGTCAGCGGGCAGGTCCTGCTCGACGGCGAAGACATCTACGGCCCCGGCGTGGACCCAATCGTCGTTCGCCGACGGATTGGAATGGTCTTTCAGAAACCGAGCCCGTTCCCCACGATGTCCATCTACGATAACGTGGTAGCGGGCTTGAAGCTCGTGGGAGTACGGAAACGAAGCGTTCTGGACGGAGTTGCCGAACGCTCGCTCCGCCAGGCCGGGCTGTGGGATGAAGTAAAGGACCGTCTCAAGACCGGAGGACGAGATCTTTCGGGCGGACAGCAGCAGCGACTCTCCATAGCACGCGCGCTGGCGGTGGAACCGGACGTGCTCCTCATGGACGAGCCTACGAGCTCGCTGGACCCCAAGTCGACGGGGCACATCGAAGAGCTCATGGTGGAGCTCAAGAAGGAAGTGACGCTCGTGATCGTTACCCACAACATGCAACAGGCTGCCCGCCTATCGGACTACACGGCGTTCTTCTACCTGGGAGCGCTTATTGAACTCGGGCCCACGAGCCGGATCTTCGAAGCTCCGGCCGAGGAACGGACGGCGGAGTACATAAGCGGGCGCTTCGGTTGAACCGGCACACCGCGCCCGGAAACGCCGCTCGTCCGCACCCCGGATCGGGAGAGGGAGGCGGTTCACCACGGGCGCGCCGAGCCACGGCGCATCGGAACAAGGAGCGAAAACAAGGTGACAAAACAGCTGGACACACTGTACGAGACCTTACTGCGCATGGGTTCGCTCGTTGAGGAGGCGCTGCGAAAGGCCCTCATTGCCCTGTCCAACTGGGACACGACCCTGGCAACGACCGTAATCGACGAGGACGAGCGCATCGACGCGATGCAGGCCGAGATCGAGGACCGCTGCATTACAGTTATCCAGGAGATGCAACCGACGGGGAGCGACCTGCGCGACGTGGTATCGTGTATCAAGACGGTAACGGAGCTCGAGCGCATTGGGGACCACGCCCGGCACATCGCGCGCACGCTCGAGGAGGTTGCAGGCACCGAATACAGCGCGATGCTGCCGCAAATCCGGGAGCTCGGAGACAAGGTGCTTGCCATGGTACACGATGCCCTGACGGCATTCATCGACCGCGACGCCGACAAGGCGCGCGAAGTGGGCGAACGGGACCAGCTCGTCGACGAGATCCACCGGGGACTTACCCAGGACGCGCTCACCACGATGAAGTCGCGGGGCGATAAGATCGAGGCCGGCGAGCACATCATCATGTTGAGCCGATTCATGGAGCGCATCGGCGATCATGTTACCAACATGTGCGAGTGGATTCTGTACGCCCGTACGGGCGAACGTGTAGAGTTCGACCGGTAGAGGAGTAAGCGCAGTGAGTAGCCGGGGTACCATCCTGGTAGTCGACGACGAGGACGATATCCTCGAGCTGGTTCGGTACAACCTGGACCGCGATGGGTATTCGGTCGTGACCGTGCACACTGGGGAGGAAGCTCTTGCTCGGGCACGCGAGCTGTTGCCCGCGGCAATCGTACTCGATCTCATGCTTCCGGAGATGGATGGGCTTACCGTCTGCAAGGAGCTGAAGGCGGACACGGCAACGGCGGGCGTCCCCATCCTCATGCTTACCGCCAAGAGCGAGGATGCCGATGTGGTGGCCGGACTCGAATTGGGTGCCGACGACTACCTTACCAAACCGTTTAGCCCGCGGGTGCTCTCGGCACGTCTGAAGGCGGTTCTCCGCCGCCGTGGGGAGGCACGCCCGAAGGGGGCAACGGAGCAAGTCCGGCTTGGGAAACTCACGCTCGATCCGCGACGACACCAGGTCTGGTGCGGCGAACACGAAGTCCGGCTGAGCGCGACGGAGTTTGCAATCCTCCGCTTTCTGGCTTCTCACCCTGAATGGGTCTATTCCAGGGCGCAGATCATCGACGCCATACACGGCACGGATTACGCGGTAACGGAGCGTGCCGTGGACGTCCAGGTATTGGGATTGCGAAGGAAGCTCGGCGAGTGCGGCGACTGCATTCGTACCGTGCGCGGCGTCGGCTACCGGTTGGACCCAGGTGAAGCGCCGGAATAGGGCGCGGCGCAAAACCTGAGTCCGCTCCGCACGCCGGACTCCCACCGGATAAGCCGGCGTCCGAAGGGCTAATGAGAGAGATATGAAGAGCCGAACCCTTTTGACCCGCGTCGTTCCGGTCCACCTCCTCTCGGTGACCGTGGCGGTAGCAGTTGGTCTGGCAATTGCTACCGCCGGTCTCAGGTTCTTGGAAGGGCCTCAACAGACGCTCACGCTCCTTCTTGGGGCGATTCTGATCGTGGCGGCAGTCACCGGGTCGAGTCTCTGGGCATTCGCCAGGCTCGGGAAACCGCTGCGAGCGGTACGAACCGCGGCCCGTCACTACGCGGACGGGGACCTCGATTTCCGTCTTTCGATCGAGGAGCCGAGCGAGCTCGGCGAGCTCGCGGAGGCGCTCAACAGCATGGCCGCTCAGCTGAAGTGGCGCATCGCCACCATCAGCCGCCAGCACAGCGAGCTCGAAGCCATCCTTTCCAGCATGGTGGAGGGAGTCGTGGTCCTCGACGCAGCCAACCGCGTTCGCTCCGCCAACGAAGCGGCAGCCCGGCTTGCACGGTGCCGGCCGTCCGAGGCGATCGGACGCTCGCTTCTCGATGTGTTTCGCAGCAGCGAGTTGGCGGCGGTAGCGGACGAGGTCGCCATCGCAAGCGGGCCCATCGAACGGAACATCACGATATACCTGGACGATCTTCGCATGATCCAGGTGCACGGGACGCCGCTCCGCTCGGATGCGGACCCGCGCCTCGGCCTTCTCCTGGTTCTCCACGATATCACCCGGCTCAAGCGCCTGGAAGACATTCGGAAAGACTTCGTCGCCAACGTGAGCCACGAGCTCAAGACCCCGATAACCAGCATCGCCGGATACGCGGAGACCGTCAGCGAAATAGTCGCCGCCCAGTCCTCCGCCCCGCCCGATGCAGCGCCCCCGCCCGATGCAGCAACCGCAGCCGATACAACAACCGCGGCCGACGCGGCCCAAGACTCGCGGCTCCAGCCCGAGGCGCCCCCGACCGGCGAAGACTCGCAGCATGGTTCTTCGCCCGGAGCTTTGGAAGAAGCGACGCGCTTTCTGGATGCGGTTCGCCGGAACACCGAGCGGCTCAACGCCATCATCGAGGATCTCCTCAGCCTCAGCCGCCTCGAGCAGACCGACCTAGAAATCCCGCGTGAGAGCACGGACCTCGCCGGACCCGTGAAGCGAGTAGTCGAAACGTGGCGCGCCGCGGCAGCGGAGAACGCCGTGCGCTTGGACCTCGCGTTGAGTCCGCACTGTACCGCGGAAGTAGACGCCGGCCTCATCGAACAGGCGGTCGACAACCTCGTGGGAAACGCCGTGAAATACGGCGAGTCGGGCGGCACGGTGACGATCTCACTTCACGGGCTCCCGGAAGCAGTGGAGATCGCCGTCGCCGATGACGGCCCCGGGATTCCCCCCTACGCCCTCTCGCGAATCTTCGAGCGCTTCTACCGCGTCGATAGGGCACGGAGCAGAAAGCTCGGCGGCACCGGACTCGGCCTTGCCATCGTCAAGCATATCGCCCTCGCGCACGGAGGCTCGGTGGACGTACGGAGCACGGTCGGCACCGGAAGTACGTTTACTCTCCGGATCCCGCGCGCCGCCGGTTCGGACCGAGCCGTCGCCCATCACGAGCGTGGCGAACGGTAGCGCCCCGGCCGGGGCAAAACTCTCCTGCGTCAACCGTCCGCCGGAAGCTCCTCCTCCACCTGCGCAGCCAGGAACTCGCGGGGCGCTCGCGGGTGGAGCTCGGTTCTGCGGATAAGCTCGACCATCTTCGGGAGGTCGGAGCCCAGCTCCTCGTAAAGATCGTAGTACAACGAGAGGTCACCGCCGTACTGATAGCCGGCATCGACCCGGGCGTTATTGAGCGGTTGCTCGGCGACACCCCGGTAGCGATCCGTCTGGAACATCTCGTCATAGTTGTCCTTGAGGTGATCCCGCGCTTCGCCGAAGATGGCCTCTTTTGCTTCCAAGCGCTCTTCCCGCGTTTCCAGGGTCCGGTAGGCGTCGGTCAGTGCATAGTAGACCTCGTCCAGCCACGCGCGGTAGGTGCGCCGGTCCGCCCGTCCCTGCGCCACGGCCTGGTATTCCTCAGAGTCGGCGCCATACTTTTCCCGGACGAAGAGCGCGGCGCCTTCGTCGCCGACGAAAGTGGCAATCTCCTCGTTGTACGCGTTCTTCCCATCGAGCCATACGGTCGCGTGCATCTCCTCGTGGATGATGAGGTTGGCGAGCCGGTAGTCGTCGTACTCCTTCATGAAGCTGTACACGGGATCGGAGAAGTAACCGAGGCTGCTGAACGCGTCGACCTGCCGGACGAGCACGTCGTATCCTTGGGAGCGAAGCCGGCGCGCGGTACTCACGGCTTCCGCCGTGTTGTAATAGCCGCGATAGAAGAGATCGCCCACGACCGGATAGTTCCACGTACCGCGATGCATCCGATCGTCGCGCACCACCTGGACCACGGTTGCCAGATGGTCACCCTCAACTTTGCTGTAACGGGTGAAGTTCCCGCTTGATTCAAGGCCAAGCTCTTCGACTGCAAACCGGCGGATCTCCTCCACCCGGTCGAAGAACTCTTCGGTCTCGGGATCCAGATCTTCCTCAGCGCGAACGGCGTCAATATCGCGAGCTAAAACGACGGTCCGGTAGAAGCCCACGGCCTGCCGCACAATGTAGGAACCATCCACGGCGACATACGTACCGGCAAGGAAGGCTAGCATCAGAAGGAGGGGAGCCACAGTGATGACGCGCCGGAGATGTCTCATACGGAGCCTCCTCTACCTTCCAACGTAGGGCTCACAGGCGGGCTTTGTCAAGGATGTGTTAAGCAACTACCAAGACATTGCAAGGGCCTGTCAAGATTGTATGAAGATCCCTAAGACAGAGCATGTGCTGGGAACCGCTGACGTTAGGAGGGTGGCCCAGCACGCCGAGAAAAGGCTGCGAGCCGGCTTGGGCGAAGGGGCGCGCATATCCGCCGGCTCCAGGGGCGGGGACCAACCCGCGCGGCACCGCCTCTGTTCCGGGGTAGTCAACGGGACAGATCCCGGCATATGCAGCCTGAGCCGGCGGCACGCCCGGATCTTCCGCGTTACGATGTCGGCGCCCCAGCCCGCTCCCACCCCACCAACAATCATCGCCTCACGCTCTTCCGGGAGCCCCGGCCGGAGCCGTTCTTCCGCTTCCGCCGCGAGCCCGCCTTCCCGTCCGGCGGCGCGCTCGGCGGCCCGTCCCGCCCCGGACCCACTTTCCCGTTCCGCCCCGGGCCCGGCCCTTTCCGCTTCCGCCCCGCGCCCGGCTTTCCGTCCGGCCGCGCGTTCGACGGCCCTTTCCGCCCCGCGCCCGCCTTCCCTTCCGGCCGCGCGCTCGGCGGCGCGTCCCGCCGCGACGCCGGCGGCACCAGACACTTCTTCCCCGTGCCGATCAGATCCCGGCGCCCGGCCAGCTCGAGCGCTTCGCGGACAAGGGCGTGGTTCTTGGGATCGTCGTACTGGAGGAGGGCACGCTGCATCGCCTTCTCGCGTGGCGTGCGGGGCACGGGGACGGAGGCCCCGGACCGGGGATCGATGCCGGTGTAATACATACAGGTAGCGAGCGTCCCGGGAGTGGGATAGAAGTCCTGCACTTGCTCCGGGCTTCCGCCGTTGTCGCGGAAGTACTCGGCGAGCGCCACGGCATCCGCGATCGTAGTTCCCGGGTGGCTCGAGATGAAGTACGGAACGAGGTACTGCTTCTTCCCGAGCTCGCGGTTCACCCGGCGAAACGAGCGCGCAAAGTCGTGGTAAACCCGCGTGCCGGGCTTCCCCATCGCGTCGAGCGGACGAGGCGCAATGTGCTCGGGAGCCACTTTGAGCCGCCCCGAGACGTGGTACATGCACAGCTCCTCCAGGAAGGTCGAGTTCTCGTCGAGCATGAGGTAGTCGAAGCGGAGGCCGGAGCGGACGAACACCTTCTTCACCCCGGGCAGCTCGCGGAGCCGGCGGAGCACCTCCAGGTACTCCTCGTGATCGACCTGCAGCGCCCGGCATGGCTCGGGGGAGAGGCACTGGCGGTCCTTGCAGACCCCGGCAGTCACCTGCTTCCGGCAGGAGGGGCGGCGGAAGTTCGCGGTGGGACCGCCTACGTCGTGGATGTTTCCCTTGAATCCCGGAAGCTTCGTGAGCTCCGTAGCCTCGCGCACCAGGCTCTCGACACTCCGCGCGGTCACGCGCCGCCCTTGATGGAACGACAGCGAGCAGAAGCTACATCCCCCGAAACAGCCGCGGCTCGATACCAAGCTGAAGCGAACTTCTTCGATCGCCGGAACGCCGCCCTCCTCCAGATAGTCCGGGTGGAACGTTCGCGTATACGGCAGCTCGTAGATCCGGTCCAGCTCGTTCGGCAGGGCCGCGGTATCCGGTGTCTCAGGGGAGCCCGGCGCGAGCCGGCCCTCCGGACGGCGCCGGGCATCCGGAACATCCGGCGCGCCCGGGCCTTCGGCGGAGCCTGGGCCGTCCCGGCTTTCGCCCGCTCCAAGCGGCAACGCCGGCGGATTCTGGACCACCAGCGTCGGCCCGTACCGCTCCACCAGAAGATCAGCGTTGAGCGCATCCGTGTTCCGGTGTTGCTCCCGGAAGCTCTCCGCGTACGCACGCGTGCCTTCGTTCGCGTCCCGGAGCGCATCCCAGTCGGGAAGCTCCACCACCGCGCGCCCAAAGCGCTCGGCAACCTCGTCCACCGATGCACGCTCCGCCGTGCGGCATTTCCACACGGTGCCGGGCACATCGCGCAGCGCCCCCGCTCGTTCGCCCGCCGCAAGCCGGCGCGCAATGCGGACGACCGCCCGCTCCCCCATCCCGTAGACCAGGAGATCCGCCTTGGAATCGAGCAGGAGCGACCGGCGCACCCGGTCCGACCAGAAGTCGTAGTGCGCAAGCCGCCGGAGCGACGCCTCGATCCCCCCGACCACGATATCGACCTTCTTGAACGCTTCCCGGATACGCGTACAGTAGACAAGCGTAGCCCGGTCCGGCCGGCGCCCGCCGACTCCCCCGGGGCTGTACGCATCCTGCCGCCGCGGCTTTCCGCTCACCGTGCGGTTTGCCACCATCGAATCCAGGTTCCCCGCGCTCACCAGGAACCCCAACCGCGGCCGCCCCAGCCGGCGAAAGTCCTCCGGCGATCGCCAATCCGGCTGCGCAATGATCCCCACCCGGAACCCGTCCGCCTCCAGCACGCGCCCGATCACCGCCGCCCCAAACGACGGATGGTCGACGTACGCGTCTCCGCTCACGATCGCGAAATCAAGCGGGTTCTCGGGCGAATCCCACCCTCGCTCCACCAGATCGCCCCACGTCGTCGGCAGAAACGCCTTCCGGTCCGCACGATAGCTCTCGAGCTCTTGCATAGTTCCGTCCGTCTCAGTGGTTGCAAACTCTCCGGCTGCCAGGACGATTGTGCCCCCATGTCCGCCGCACTCTCACCGCCATCCAGCGGTGCCCGCTAGTCCGTGAGGCCGGGATTGTTGGGGGAAGTATCCCCCACGCTCCAGCCCGCGTGCCCTGCGGGCACCGGGGCGTGCTTTTCGGGCTCCGCTCGCGCTCCGCCCGGCACGCCCCTCGCGGTCTTCCGCTTCCCCCACCATGGGCAAAGCTCCACCTGCCTGCTCCCGGGCGGATCGCCACGCCCGCGCGTCGCGCCACGGCGCTCCCGTCACGGTCGCCTGCTGAGCCCTGCGCAATCTGCGCCGCTTGGCATGTTCCATCATAGCATCGCGTGGCTGCTCGCCGCCAGTTGCATCTCCCCGGGAGAGGCGGCCGGCACTTAGCCCGCTGGAAGGATCGGTGCCCGAGCGGCTATACTCGAAAGCGTGGAAACCGAACACGTTCTCTCCAAGCTCAGAGAAGCAGTACCGCCGCTTGCTCGCGAGTACCAGTGGCGCGTTGCGGTGCTTTTCGGCTCCACCGCCGCCGGCGAAGCGGGCAGAGATATCGATGTGGCGGTTATCCCGTCCCGGGTTCCGGACCTTTTCGAGCACGGGCGGTGGATTCGGCTCCTGGAGGAGGCGAGCGGGGTGGCCCCGATCGATCTTCTTCTGCTGACCGCCGCAAGCTCGCCGGACATCCGGTATCGCGTCTTTCGCTATGGCAGGTGTGTGTTCGAGGCGGAACCCGGGCTTTTCGAGCATGAATGGGATCGTGCCTTCTTCCTGTACGCCGACAGCGCATTTCTCAAACGCAAAGCACGGGAGGCCGCCCATGGAGGCTGAACGAGCGGAAGTCATAAGGCGCAAACTCGGAATGCTCCGGTGGCGTCGTCCCCGCGTAGCGTCTGTTCCAGGCTTTGCGCTGCGCTCCGCACGAACTCCGGGCACCGCCTCCGGATGAGGTCGTTCTCCTGTGCATATGCGCGGCCCTCGTCGGTGCTGATGTCACACCCCAGAAGATCGCGACAGCATGTCGACCCATGCTTCCCGCGGAAGCTCTGCAGAAACCTCTTCACCGCGTCGTTCGTTTCAGCCCGGCCTTCGGGAGTACCGCTGTCCTCGCCGCTCGTAAACAGCCCGAGCGCCATGATAGCGCCGGTGACCGCGCCGCACGTCTCGGCCATGCGCATGCCTCCGCCAAAACCCGCCGCGATCCTCATGCCGGTTACCGCGTCGATGCCGAACCGCTCGCAGTAGGCCGAGAAGACTGCCTGCGAGCAGGCACACCCCTCCCCAAACCTCCGGACGGACTCTTCCACTCGTTCAACGTTCAACTCACTCGACAACTCGTCCTCCTCAGCGCGCCGGCTTAGCGCGCCGGCGCACCGCCCGCCACTTTACAGCGCCACCGCGTCCGTGAGGAAGCGGCCCTCTCTATTGCGGGGAAATCACCTCGGCTTGGAGAATCAGCACATTCGACACCGCCTCGTCCTCGCTCTCCGGTGCCTCGGGCTCCTCGAGATCCTCGGGTTGAAAGGCAAACAGCACCGAGCGGAACTCCCCGGCCGCGCGCGGCGTCACGCGGAACCAGATGAAACGCACCTTGTCCTCCGCGAATGCGGCGCCCTCCGGTGGACCGAAGTTAACCGAAACGTGGCCGTTGCCCGGCTCGATCTCCACCCGAACCATCTCCGGCGGAATCTCATCGAGCGGGTACCATGTGCGCTCGAACGGATCCAGCCACTCCACCCGGAAGCTCCGCGGAATATCGGAGCCGAAGTAGCGGACGCCGCTCAACGTGTACTCGGAAAAGGCGAAGAGCGGGAGTATGTACGACTCGCCCTTCTCCCACACCACCTGCAGACGGCCCTCTTCATGGTGCTTCTCGCGCGCCTCCGGATCTCGTTCCAGGCCTTCGAACAGCCCCATCTCCACATCGTCCGGTACACCCCACCGGAACTGAACCAAAGGGTTCGCGTCGCGGGCCTCTTGGCCGGAGCTTCTCTCGGCTCCGGGACCGTCGCCGGCGCCCCCAGCTGTCCCGGCGTTCCCCGCACTCGTCACTCCAGGAGTAAAAGTCAAGAGAAGAACCGCCGCGAGGAAGGCACTCGAGCGGGAGAAGCCGCGCGCCGGAGCGCTTCCGTAGTTCCGTTGTACCTCCATAGCGTTACCCTCCTTCATGATATGTCTTCCCGTGCACCTTCGCAGCGATCAGTAGCGCAAGACCAAGCGCGATCATCGCAAGCGCCGCCCATTGAAACGGAGAGAGCCACCCCACTTCCGGGCGATGCAGCCTGAGAAACTCCATCAGAAAACGGTAGCCGCCGAACAAGAGGAAGAATGCGCCGAGCGTGGCCCCCGGAGCTTGCGCCTTGCGGTAGATCACGCGCATGAGGACAAATATGACGACGGCCACGAGTGCGGCGTACAGCTGCGTTGGATGGCGCAGCTGCTCGTCCAGAAGACCGGGAAACGCCACTCCCCACAGGAGCTCCGTCCCCTGACCGGCACAGCACTCGTTCACGAAACACCCGATGCGCCCCAGCGCATACCCGACGGCCACATACGGCGCGATCATATCGAGCATGTGGCGGAGCGGCACTGCTCGCACAGCCCGATAGAGAACAACGGCAACGAGCGCGCCGCCCAGCCCCCCGTGGAAAACCAGCCCTCCGTACCAGAAGCGAATAATCCGCCCGAGCTCGACAGCGGACCAGCCCCACTGGTACCACAAGTGACCGATCCGGGCGCCGAACACCGCCAGGACCACGACCGCCACGACCAACTCCGCCACGTGCTTCCGGGCAAAGCGCGGCGTCGTCACCTTGCTCCGGTAACGGGCGTATCCCTCCCAAAAAACAAGAACGAGAGCGAGAAGCACTCCTAATCCCGCGAGCACCGCGTATGCACCTGGCCGCATCTATGTCTATGGTATCAGACTCGCTAGGCCGTGCTCAAAGGGCACGAGAAGCGCGCGTGCCGGCACAAAGTCCGGGGGAGATGCCTTGGCGTCCGCCCCGGCCGACAACCTCCGCGCCACGCCCCCGAGCGCCCCCCACCGCGGGCGCGGGTCGGGCCGGAAACCTTGGCAGGCCGCCGGCGGCCGCGCCGCGGTCGGGCACGCCGGCGCGGCCCTACAGCGGCAAGGGTCCGCCGGCCGGCCCGAGCCCACGTTGCCGGCCCCGGACGCCGCAGGCCACCGGCCCGGGCCGGTGGTACCCCGAAGCGGGCCGTGACGCCCGGCGCCCGCCCCGCCGTGTTCGACCGGCTAGCTCGAGAAGAATCGCGCGATCTCGTCCACCGGGAAGTAGGGAGCGTCCACTGCGCTCCCGCCGCGGGTGGCGCGGAGCTCCCCTGCCGCGCCGCCGGTCACCTCCGCTACTCGCTGCGCCGGCACCCCGGCGTCATGGAGAGCGGTAATCAGCGTTTCGCATCCTTCGGTGGAGACCGCGATCAGAAGCGCGCCGGAGCCGATGAGCCCGAGCGGATCGAGCCCCAACGCGCCGCATACCCGCTCCGTTACCGGAGCGACGGGAACGGCATCGAGCTCCACCGTAAGCGCGACCTCCCCCGCCTGGGCCAGCTCGTGGAGCGCAGTCATGACCCCGCCTTCGGTGACGTCGTGCATGCCGCGGACTCCCGCAACCTCGCGTGCAACGCCGGCGTCAGGGAGGACCGACAGGCGCTCGATGAAGCCGGCCCCTTCGCGGAGCTCGGCCTCGGTTATCCCTTCCGCTTGCAGCTGTTCCGGGCAGTCGGCGCAGAGGATCGCCGTCCCTTCGAGCCCCGCGGACTTCGTAAGCACGACCGTGTCGCCCGCCTGCATGCTCCGCTTGTCGAGGAGCCGGCGCCGATCGATGCTTCCCGCCATCGTCCCCGAGACCACCACCTGTGAGACCGCTTCAGTCACCTCGGTGTGTCCTCCCACAACCGAGATTCCCAGCTCATCACAAGCGGAGCGAATCCGGCGAAGCACCTTCGATGCGTCGTGCCCGGTGCTTTCGGCCGGAAGCAGAACCGTCGCCAAGAACCATGCCGGAACTGCCCCCGTACAGACTAGGTCGTTCGCGTTGATATGGACCGCGTACCATCCGATCTCGTCGGTGGTAAAGGTGATCGGATCGCTCTCCAGGACGACAAGCTCGTCGCCGCCGGTAGAGACCACGGCGGTATCCTCGCCCATCCTGGGGCCAACCATGACCCGCCGCGCCGAGCCCGACTCCTGCATCTCCCCGAGAAGCGGCGCCAGATACTCCGGCGGCAGCTTCCCGACCCGGAGCGGACGGTGCTCTTCGATGATACCGAGTAGCTCCCCCAGCTCCGCAACGACGTAGTCCGGAGCCGGGCGATCGCTCGTGCCCTCACTCGCCCCGGCTTGACTCGCCGTCCCATTACCGGCCCGGGCCGGACTGACCAGACAGGTCCAGCTTCCCGCCGGCCGGCCTGCTTTCACATCGAAGAGATGATCTCCGACCACCATGATCTCCGTGGGATCCACCCCCAGAAGCCGGGCAACATGCGGAACCGAATCGGGCTCCGGCTTCACCGGCCCTTCTTCGCGGGTAACAAAGACGGCGAAATCGGAACGAGCCCGCTTCTGAGAAAAACGCTTCAGCGCGGCATCAACGGCCCCGGCACTGTTCCGGGTGAACACGGCAACCGATAGCCCCATCTTCTCGAGCCGCGCGAGAACTTCCTCGGCTCCCGTATTTGGAACGCTCTGCTCCGCGGCGGCGCGCTCGTGGCGCTTGAGAAAGGCGTGCTTTGCCTCCCGCTCCTCCCCCGGCGGCAGGCGGTCCAAATACTCCAGAATCGCCTCATGCCGCGGGACCCCGAGCTCACGGCGGAGCGTGTCGAAGTCGAGCGCTCCGGGACGGGTGAGGGTGCCGTCGAAGTCGAACAGTACGGCGCGAATGATCGAGCTACGCATAGGCGCCAATTGTACACGAGGAGGGCCTGCTTGCCGAACGGTGAACGGGTTGACCCACGCCCGTATTCCCCGCACTATTCGGCGCGGAGGTGGACATGGCTAAGCTCACGTACCAGCAGCTCGATCGCTGTTCCGCGTTCGCAAAGCTCCGGGAGATGCCGGCCGTTCAGGTCTGCAATGAGCTGGATCCGGACCGGATTGCAAGGTATGAGCTCCCGGCCGGCGGCGGCCTCACGTTCAACTACGCGGCGCGCCCGGTCAACGAGCGGATCATAGAAGGGTTGAATCAGCTCTGCGCGGAGCAGGAGCTCCGCGAGCAGTTCCAGGCGCTCCACGAAGGCGCCGTCATGAACGTCGGCGAGCAACGCATGGTGCTCCACCACCTGGTCCGCGGACGGCTCGGCTCCGACGTCTTTGTAAACGGCCGTAGTCAGCGCGATTTCTACGTGGAGCAGCAGGAGCGCGCCGCCGTGTTCGCCCACGGCGTACGCGCCGGTTCTATCAAGGGCTCCACCGGCAAGCAGTTCCAGACGGTCGTCCAGATCGGAATCGGAGGAAGCGATCTCGGCCCACGCGCGCTCTATCTGGCGCTCAAGCGCTACTGCGAAGCTCATGCTCCGTCGGAGCTCGACGAGGAGGCGGACTCGCCGAGCCCCAGCTCCAGCTCGCGCTCGCCTGACCCGACACTCGAGGCGCGCTTCATCTCCAATGTGGACCCCGACGACGCCGCCGCGGTTCTTGCGGGGCTCGACCCGGAGAGAACCTTGTTCATTCTCGTGTCGAAGAGTGGCACCACCCAGGAAACCCTCACCAACGAGCACCTTGCCATCGACTGGATGAAGCGAAACGGGCCGCGCTCCATCCGACCGCGGAAGCACATGGTATGCGTCACCGCCGAAGGAAGCCCGCTCGCGGCTTCGGATGAATACCTCGACGCGTTCTTCATCGACGACTACATCGGCGGGCGCTACTCAGGGACAAGCGCGGTAGGCGGC
>PWGF01000466.1 GCA_003554375.1 Spirochaetaceae bacterium | reverse complement strand
GGATTCGCCCGAAACGTCGAGCGTCGCGTCCCACGGGCCCTCGGCCGACGGGCCGATCTCGACACACCCCTCGGTCCACCGGATGAAGTACTCTTCCTCGATAAAAGACGTAATGCCGGTGTTACCTGTGACCTCTATCCGACCGACCCGCGTTGAAGAATCGAGGTCTACGATCCTGACGGTGATCACGCCGACATCGACCGTCGTCTCCGGTGACCACCCCCACGCATCCTGGGAGTCCACGCGGACCGCATACGCCGTGCTGCTCGTTAATTGTAGTGCCGCTCTATCTCGTATTATGGACTCGCCCCATGAGCGCGCATAGTTTGGCACATACCAGGGAAGCGTACGCTTTCACAATACGGTGGACTGCTTGGTTATGTCACTTCTTCGATCACGCTTTCGCATCGGAGGCACTTCTGAACGGACGGCTCCAGTTGATAACAACACTGATCGCAGTAGTTCCTCCGGCACCTCGGACAGTCAAAAATGGCCGTTGCCGTCTCTCCTGTGCGCTCGCTTTCTTCACCTACGGAAGCTCCGCAGAATGAACAGTATGCCTTACTGGTTTCCGTCATTTTCAGGTTCCTCCGCTCCAACTTAAGCTGCATCGATCCGCGGGCGTGCCGACCGGCGCTCCCGGTGCACGTACATGAGCCCGCAGGCACCCGCTTCCTTCCGCTCACTTGGCGTACCACTCGACCCCGACCCGCGCAATGTGCTCGCGCAGCTCCGGTTTTGTGCGGTCGGTAAGGAGCAGGAGATCCACCTTAACCGGCAGCAGCAGATCGTCGATCGCGTTGTAGATCGCGGGAAGGTGCGCGTCACAAAGCGCACTGCCTTCAAGCGCCAGGTCAACGTCGGCGCCGGAGCGGGCCGTTCCCTTCGCCCGGCTGCCGAATAGAATCGCACGCTCGATTTCGGGAAACTGCTCGAGCACCGGCACGATTTGCTCCCGGTATCGCTCGGTGGTTTCCCTTGTGCTTTCAGCCATCGGCGTCACTCTCCGGTTTCATGCGACCGCGGGAACTCGGTGGCCGCCCTTTCGGTCATTGTCGAGCGAAGCAAGCCAAAAGCCGCGCCGTACCGTTCGGCGATTGTCTCTTCAATGGCACGCACGGCTTCTTCGTCGTAGAGGTGGCTGGTGCGATTGCGGTTCTGAAGCATCTCCATCCAGGTTTGCCCTTCGGTTTCGCCGAGCAGGCCGCGCGTTACCGCTTCGCGGATGGTACTTCTGCTACCGGCAAGATCGCTTACGCCTTCGTATGCAAGATAGTCCTTGAGCAGATTCCAGCCGAGCTCGTAGGTCAGCTCGAAGGCCTGAATGAGTCCCATCGCTTCGAGACGGGAGAGTTCACGTTCCCGGCGCAACCCGATAGCAGACTCCAGCTCGCTGAGGGCGCCTTTGAAGTTCTGAAGCCGTTGAAGCCATCGGATGTCGTTCGCACTCATCTGCCGCTCATGCTACCAAGCCTTGCACGCCTGCACAACGCGCCATTTGCCCGCACGATCCGACTGTGTTTGCCCCGGGGCCGGCCGGCAGTGCGCCGTGCATCCGAACGTTGATACTTCAGTACTGCCGGCCGGCATGCCGGCTGGAACAGCGGGCGAGTTCGCGGTAGAATCAGATGAACGACAGATGGAAGGGGCGATTTATGGGCCGGTTGATGCGGCCACTTGGCGCCATGCTCCTCTCGGTACTCACCCTCACGATGGGTGCGGCAACCTGCCGCCCAATGTCCGAGCCCCGGGGAGAGAACATTCGCACCAGCTGGACGGTATCCAACGGGGTCACCACGGAAGACGGGGTTCTTTTCCTGTCCCACTATAAGCTCTTCGTGCCCGGCCGCACCATCATTCCCCTTTTTGCGACTACCCGCCCCAAGATCTATAGCAAATCGGTTACGCTGTACCGCTACGAAGACCGAGCAGGCGGGGCCCTCCGCAAGCTTTGGCGGCGAGAGTTTCAGGAAGAGCAGCCGCAATTAAGCGTCCAGACGGCCCGCGGAGGCTATCGCGACGGCACGGTGGACTTCGTCTATCAGTCCGGTTGGGACGCGGATGAGGGAGCCTTGCGCTACCGGCGCCTGACCTACAATGCGGCCACCGGCGAGGTGCGAGAAGCCGACAGCCCCGGACCGGGCGAGCCGACCCCCGAGATGCACGACCGGATGTGGATGGAGGTAGGCCGGCTCGTTTACAACGACTTTGAACGGTGGCACCTGCCCTGCCCGCTGGAGTTCACGAGCACCGGCACTTCCTTTCTGACCAATCTGATCGACCGGCATCAAGGCGACGAGTATCTGCGCCTCGCCGCCTTGCGGAAGCTCGACTCCCGCGAAGAAGCCGGCGCGCTGCGTGAGCTCCTGGCGTCGCTGGTCGCTAAACAAGATGAATACCCGGGCAACTGGCTGGCCCTCAGCCGTCTGGAAGAATGGGCCGCCCGAGTGGCGATGACCGACACCCTGCAAAGGGCCGCCCCCCCAAGCGTCCACCGGGCCGCTTACCGGGGCGACATCCCCCGGCTGGAACAGTACCTCCGGGACGGGGCCGATCGTGCCGATCCCGATAGCCGGGACCATCAGCCCTATTACGCCGACCGGGACGAGTTGGGGTTGACCCCGCTCCTATACGCCCTGATCGGTGGCCAGCCTGAGGCTCTGTCCCTTCTCGCCGAAGCCGGCGCCGACCCCGAGCAGACAACCGCCAACGGCACACCGCCCTGGTTCGTCGCCTCTCGCCTGCCGCTGCGCCGCCTCTACCTGGACATCTGGGACAGATAGACGGCGAGAGCGGGTGAACGGGCAAGTTGCGGGACGTGCGGTACCCGCTCGCTCTCGAACCCGTGCGAGACACTCTGGTAGGTCGGCTTCAGTGCATACTTCCGAGATCGACGTCGTCCTGCGCTTCGTCCATCACCACGAAATCGTACGGGCCGCCATCGGTGCGCCGGTGCCGCAGGCAGCGGCGTTGAGGACTAGAAGAGCGGTTAGTCGGGATCGTCCCCCAGTACATCCATCGAACCGTGAATGACCGCTAGAACGTCAATCCGATCAGATCTGACACGGTAGATAATCCTGTATGGGCCGGAGAGAATCTCCCTTATCTGATCCATGGCATACTCAGGTACGCGGCCCCCGACACGGGAAAAGCGCGGATGCGTTCCGATTTTTCGGCAATCCGATCAATCGTTCGGAGGACCTAGGTTTCTGAGTCCTGCGCAATGTACTCATATATCGCATCCAGATGAGCCTCAGCAGTTTCGGTCCAATGCACCTTCATTCAGGTAAGCCGTATTTTTCTCTGATCTCTGCTACATCCTTTGTCCTCCCGGAACTGCTGTCAGCCAACCCCTTTTCAATGGCTTCTCTCACGTATATTTCACGCATCAGGTCCTCCCAGGTCGCATCCGCCGATAACTGATCCACGAGCTTATGGGCTTCATCTTTGCTGATCTTGTTGGACATCGTTATAGTCCTCCTTCCAGCGGATACCTCTCGGACCGCGGTCCGCGATCCCGCCATCGTTATCTTGAGGATAGTATCAAGCGGGGCCGGTACTGAGAAGAGCCGTGCGAATCAGCTATCTGCCGGCGGTACCATGGGGGACTCTAAGGTGAAATCAGTTCAGAGGTTCGGCTTCGCCTCCTCCGCCGTCGTCGTTTGACGCCAGCCAAAAGCCGGGCTATAGTTTGATTAACAACTGAATGAATCGATAATTTGTTAATGCCATTGCCATGAAGGCCGGACGGATCGACATGGATGAGCTCCTCGACGTCGCCTTGGCCACGTTTGCCACGTACGGGTATGAGAAAACGACCCTTCGTGACGTTGCGTCGCGGTTCTCCGTGAGCACACCCAACCTCTATAACTACGTCGACGGGAAGCGCGACCTCTACATGCGGTCGGTTCAGCGTGCGCTCGAGCGGTGGCGGGACTCAGTTGCCTCGCTTGTCGCGAAACACACCGATCCCGTTGAACGGTTCCACGTGATGGTGCGGGCCGCCATGGCGTACGTCGAGTCCGACGCGGTGCTCCGCGCTATTCTTATGAACGACCCGGAGATTCTCTCCGTCTCTTCTGGAGTGGACCGGTTCGGAGAGGTAAACAGAGGCGCGCGGGATATGATCGCCAAGACGCTGTCGGCCGGAATCGAATCCGGCCGTTTTCTCCCTGTGGACATCGACTCGGTAACGGACTTCCTGTTTTCGACCTATATGATGTTTCTGCTCAAGAGGTTCAGCTTTGGCGAGGGCGAGCAGGCGATGGCTGTATTTGACGAATGTATCGAAATCATCGTTCGTGGGTTGCTCAAACCCCAAGATAACCGGGAAACCCCAGGAGGTATCGAATGACGGAGGCGACGATTCAGGCACTGAGCGGCTTGCGGGACCTGAGCATGGTGAAGTGGTACGCGGTCCCGCTTCTGGCGCTCGTGTTCTACGTATACACCAAGGAAATCCGCGCCGCTCGCGAGACGGGAAAGTGGGGAGCGATCATCGCAGGGGCAACGGTATTCGGTCTCGACTTCTTCAACGAGACGGTCAACGGCTGGATCATGGTCCTAACCGGCCGCTCCGCGCTATGGACCGTTCCCGGCGATACCGCGCTTCGCACGATGGTCGGGTGGAATATCGAGATCATGTTCATGTTCGCAATCCTCGGAATCCTCTTCTATCACGCCGTCGGGGATTCACCGAACGCGAAGCTTCTGGGATTGCCCAGGAAATGGACGCTGGCAATCGGATACACCGTGCTGTGCGTGTTCATCGAAGTGCTTCTGAATATCGGCGGGCATCTGGTCTGGGAGTACGCGTTTTGGAACCGCACCTTCGCCGGGATCTGGCTGATCTTTCTATTTGGGTATTTCCACTTCTTCGCCGGTGCGATATGGGTCGGCGGCATGAAGAGCCGGAGGAGCCAAATCAAGGCTATTGCCGCGATATACGGTGTGACGATTGCCCTGAACGTGGTCGGCTTGGGCATAATGGGGTGGGTGTACTAGCCGCCTTTCGTCCGTGGGGGATGCGGCGCCGGCGTCGGAGGCGCTCACGGCTCGCCGAGTCTCCCTCTGAGCCTCATAAGTACGATTCCCCGTCACCTTTCAGGTGAGCCTTCGGGAATGGATACTCAGCCGATATTCATGTCCTCCAGAAACTCCGAGCCCGGTTCCACGCCGGTGACAAGGAGGCTGTCGCGAGCTCTGGTACACGCGACGTACAGAAGGTGCCGCTCGGTCTCGTACACTTCGCCGAGATCGGCATCGTCACCGGCTTGTTCAATCCGTTCCTGCAAGGGGATGACTTCGTCATCGCAGCACATGACGGCGACGGCTCGAAACTCGAGTCCCTTCGCAAGGTGCATGGTGCCCACGTTGACCGAGTCAGGCTCGATCGTCATATCCGAATCCAGAAGCTGATACCGGAAACCGGCCTCCTCGAGCGCCGCCGTCGCTCGAGCGAGCTGGTCGTGAGCGCGTACGAAAACTGCCATCTCGGATGCGGCGAACCCTTGCTCGGAGAGCGAGGAAAGCCGGCGGCCGACGGCTTCCTCTTCGTCTGACTCCGAGTGAAACGTGGCAATCACCGGCTCGGGGCCTGAGAAGAGAGAGACGGTCCCGCGGCGATCGTCGGTATTCCCATCGGCGTCGGAGACGGTTTCGCCCAATAGGCGGTCGGCGTGCCGGCGAATTTGGTGCGACGTTCTATAGTTTATCCGCAGCGTACGGGAACGCCCGCGTATATCGACGCCGAGCGCCTTCCATGAGAACAGGTGCTGGAAGATCCGCTGGCCGTGATCGGCGGCAAAGAAGAGGCTATTGGGGCGGTTGTTGCCGAGTGCTGCAAGAAACCGCAGCTCCTGAACGCCGACGTCCTGCGCTTCGTCCATCACCACGAAGTCGTACGGGCCGGCGCCGGTGCGCCGGATATCCTCGGCAAGCGTTGCATACACCTGCGGCATGGTAAGGAGGCCGCGCTCGGCAAGGGCGTCTCGAGCTTTGGACAACACCTCCCATACCATCCGTCGCCGTGATTCGGCGAGGCGCTCCTTGCGCCCAAGGCGAGGTATCCCGCGGTACGACTCCCAGTCCGGCACTTGGTGCGCGTCGACAATCTGGTGCCATTCGGAACGCAGAAAGCGCTCGCCGTACGGGAGATCCGGCATCTGCTGCTTGGCCTGAGCGATCGCCGAGCGGATCACATCGTCGCCGGCAACATCCGGCCGGCCGTGCCGCGCGGTATACAAGCGTATTGCAACCGAATCGAGCGACCGCGTGTCGATCCGTTCGGCTACCCGAGGCTCATTGCCCGCGAGCCGGCGCAGCTTGAGCGCAAGTGAGCGCGCCAACGTCTGGGAAAACGTAGAAAGCAGAACGCGAGCTTGCGGGTTCGCCCGCGCCAGATGGACCGCACGGTGCAGCGCAACAATCGTCTTGCCCGTTCCGGCGGATCCGGTGACCCGCGCCGGGCCTGAGTAGTCGTGTTCCACGGTCGCCCGCTGATGCGGATGCAAGAAGACGGTCCAGCGTTCCCACGGGTACTCCAGCGCGCGCTCGAGCTCCTCGTTGGTGGTAACCAGGCGAAAGCGCCGCTGCGCATCCGGATGCATGAGCGGATCGACGTCGGCTTTGCTGACGGCAACCGGCGTGGGCTCCGTTCCGGCAGCAAGCTCGAGCAGAGCTTCCGCTGCTTCCTGCGGAAGCCGCTCGGCGATATCGAGCAGCCCTTCTTCGTCGACATTCCGGACGTCACTCAGCCATTCTTCGGGGACGCCAAAGGTAAGCAGCTCGTCGTCGCTCCGACCGCTAAACAGTGCGCCTCCGGAAGCACTCTCAGCCTCGCGTTCGCGGCCGGAAGCAGCTTCCTGCGCATCCGGCGCCTCGGACACATAGCTCGGGATGCGCACTTCCTCGACTCGTTCGCGAACTTCGACGAGTTGGGCCGCACCCGTCTTCGGATGTGTCTCGAGCTTCCTTCTTTCCGCCCAGCGATACGCGTTGTCATGGTGATCCACGTAGCAGAGCAGCAGACTGTTCGCCGAGCGATGGCAGATAATGCGAATGTCACTTGAAACCCGAACCGACCAGAACTGCTTGTCCTTGGCTCGGTCCACCCTGTGGAACTTGAAGCCGGGATTCGCCGGGTTCAGCTGGAGATCGAAAGCGGTCATCTTGACCTGTTTCTGCTCCGCAGGCCCCAACCGTCCGAGACTCGCAGTAAACGTATCGGCAATTCGAAACTCCATGGCGCCCTCGTGCATTTGCGCAGCTCCGGCGTTACACCCGGAACACTTTCATCACCTCATCGCCGAGGTGGTTGATCACCTTGACCGCGATTCGTCCGTTGGCCGGCCTGG
>PWGF01000148.1 GCA_003554375.1 Spirochaetaceae bacterium | reverse complement strand
GCAAGCCGGCGCTGCAGAACGCGTTCTCCGGCTGGGGACCGGAACTGCCGGTATCGGTCTCCGGCGAACGCCCGTTGCCGCCCGCTCCCGGGTACGGGCTAGCAGCGGACACTACCGGGCCCGCCAACGTTCGTGTTCTACTTAGTAGAATCGCATCTCCTGCACGTTGTCGTAGTTATACTTGCCGTCTTCATAGAACGGATCGTGAATGTCGCTGAATTCATCTCCGGTAAGATGGGTGGCATGTCCGTCATCCATTATGATCATGACCCCCTCCGCATCCTCGTGTTCGTCAAGAGCGTCATAGAATGCTTCTTCGTGATCTTCGTGTTCATCCGGATCATAGTCAAATTTGTTTGACGGCATAGAGCCTTGTCCCTCCAGATCGTCGTTCCCGGTCTTCTCGGCCGCCAAATCCCAGAGCCCCCCGGCATTGTGCAAGAACCCTGCCCCCCTACTGTCTTCGCCCGTGCCATCGTCGATATAGCCCCTTTCGATGGCCTCCTCGATAATCTCTTGGGCTTTCTCCTTGCTTATGTTTTCGCCCGCCTGGTGCTGGAACTGGTTCAGGTGCGCCGTGGCATAGCAGGAATACGCCCAGCCGTTATTGGGAATGTCATCGTTATTCTCCCAGACCTCTCTCCAGTCGCTCTGGTCGAAGTCCTCTATTTCCTCGTCGTCGTCGTCGCCGTAGCCCTCATAGCCGTCGGGATCATCGTCGTAGCCGTCATAGCCGGATTTGCCAGCATCATCGTCGGGATCGTCGTCGTAGCCGTCATAGCCGGATTTTCCACCATCATCGTCGGGATCGTCGTCGTAGCCGTCATACCCGGATCCGCTGTCTGAATCATCATTGTAGCCGTCATACCCGCTGCCGCTGTTATACCCCCCCGACCAATCGATGAGCTCGTCAAATGAGAGTTCTTGATATGTCTCAACAAACCGCACCATACCAAACCTCCTCTGTATTGGTGGACTCTTTGCATTCCGTGTTGCTCTCGCGCGTCCAGCGCGTGAGGACCATATGCCCTATTCGCCGGCTGTCGCAGAGCATGTAACAACCGAGTATCGAGCGAACTTCTTCTTGGTCGTCGAAGCGTGCCGTCTGTCCCCGAACCTTCGGTCCCTGATAAAACCCGATGATCAGGTTTCCCGCCTGCAGCTCGTTCAGACCCGCTAGGGCAAGCTCGGGCTTGAGACAGAACTCCAGTCCGCTCAGAATAAGCATCTGACCGCTCGACTCAAGCATAGTGGGCGCACTTTCGAGGGTAAGATTGGCTGCCTCTGTAGTCATCACGAGCCGTAGCGGACGGTGCTCCGCCAGTGCCGCACGCTCTGCAAGCCCCGAATTCCAGACGGTTAACTCGATTCCCGGCGTGAGAAGCCCTTTGACCGTTTGCAGCACCTGCTCGTCGATCCCCGGCTTGCGGTTGTGGTTGTCCCACCTGGAAAGCTGTTTCAGCTCGGCGTAGCGCGGATCTCCGGCGACGCGAAGCTGTTGCGCCCTCCCGGCTGCCACTACCTCATACACCCGCTTGTGGGCCGCCGCCGCGCGTATCCATGTCCACCGCCGCGCCTCACGTTGTGCGTTGCTCACAAGCTTCCGGCACTCCTCCCAGGTCATGACCGCCCGGATCACGCCCGAGACGATCCCTTCGCGATCCGGTGAGATGGCAAGGCCATTCTGGTTGGGCCGGAAAAACTCATCCATCCCGAGACCTTGCGGAGCCAAGAGCAGACATCCGGCACCCATCGCTTCGAGCCCGACGAGACCGAACGGCTCGTACTTACTCGGCATAACCACGATGTCGGTCTCGGCATACGCCTGCTGCCGCTCACAAAGCCCTTCCACTGCACGAAATCATACCGGTAGCGCTCCGGTATCCTCCCCCTGCCGTAGGCACGGAACTCAAGCCGTGAGCCGAGCTGATCTGTCTCACGGATGGCGGCGGCGGCTTTGAGAAAGTCGTGAATCCCTTTGTGGTGCTGAACGAACCGGCCAAAGAAACTGACCACTCGCGGCTTGGCTCGCGGCTTCTCTTCATTTGAGGCAGTATCTGCTGAGGCAGTATCTGCCTCAGCAGTGACCTCACCGCCACCGAGCGGCAACACGATGTTCGATGTTCGTGGAGCTAGTGCGTCCCATACGCGCCGCCGCATGTAGCGAGAATACACGATGCTGATCGGTGAGTTGCGCAGTGCATGCCGTTCAATCTTGTACTCCTGGAGCCACCGCTCATCCAGTGCCGGGAAACCGTACAGATCGACATAGACAAAATGCAGCGAGAACACGACGTTGGGAAAACCGCGAAACGGAAAGTAGGACTGCCGGTCGTTGCAGTGAATCACGTGCGGCCGAAACTCGTTGAGAGCCGGCAAAGCGTCCACCAAGACTCGATAGCTAGCACTCACGATGCGACCTTCGGCTGTGGCAACCGGAAACCGCGAACCCCTCCGGCTTGTCGCCGTATAGTCGACAAGCTCACTGGGCCTGCTTTCGTTGCCCTTCTTGTACCGGAGCATCAAGACCCGGGCATCCACACCCAGTTTTCGGAGTGCCTGTTTCATCTGACCGGTGAACTCGCCAAGCCCGCCACCTATCTTGCCGGGATCCTCGTTTGCCACCAGCAGCACTCTCAGTTTCTGCATTAGCCCCACCTACTGTCGCTCGCTGCATGCTACTCTACGGCACGATTCTCGGTGACGCAATTGCCCCAAAGTATAGTTTTTCCAAGAAGGTAACAGTGAAAAACTGCCTATTCAGGTAGTCCATATTGTCCAGAAAGTTAGTCTATCGAATGCCTACACCTGGTTGCGCCGTTGTCATCGCTGTTCAGGGAGTCCTCCCGGCGGCCAGTCACCCCGGGGCGGTCACAAGCGGCCGGGGCAGAGTTTGGCCGGTCTGAGATTACCCCGGCCACCTTCGACACTCGCCGTCTGATGTAAGCTGGATCCTCTCGCTGTGCGAGCGGTCACAAGGTGCCATCACAAACCTGAAGCGTCTGATGGAAAATGACGAGCTTGGCGTGTTTTCAGTGGCGCCGCCCAATCGGCAAATTTGTGTCTTGACAATTCACAACAGGGCGTCTATCATCGGAGTTGCTGCAATATTCGAGTGGCTCTGGTGGCTGTGAGGGCATTCCAATGCCGGGCTATTTGGCAAACGCCGAACAAACACCAGCTTCGCCGGCCGAGATTGCGGTGGTGCATTGTAATCTCGTCATAGCTTCTGCCATTTCGGACAGCCTGCGCTCACGGCTTCGGATTGCCGTCCGCCCGTTCTGTCCCATCGACGTGCAGATGTGGTATTTCGATCCCGAACGGCTCTGGGTGGTCGATCTGCCCTCGTTGGCACAGGCCGGGAGCGGCGCCTTGTGGCTGGAAACGGTGGGGCCATGCAGCCGCGGACTCCTGTTGCTCCATACCCCGGAGGCAGGCTACGGGATCCCCTCTAATGCCGACGGACGCGCTTCCACAGTCTCGGCGAGCTGCTGCGTCACCGAGCTTGCCCGGCGTGCCGCCAAGCTGCTTGATTTGCCCTGCGTACCCGACGCGACCGCAGACCCCTCAGGTTTCGCCAGAGGCCAATCTGGTTCGACAGCAAGTCCGCGAGATGGTCCCGTCCGCGGGGCACCGGAGAACTCCGAAGCGCAACCGCTCGCGAACGCCTCCGAGCTCTTCCGCACGGCGCTGGAGCAGATCCGGCTTTCGCCCCGGCAACGAGAAGTCGCTCTGGCCATCGCCGCCGGCAACGGCATCAAGGAGACGGCCGAAAGACTGAACGTTCAACCTGAGACGGTGAAGTACCACCTTGCTCGGGTGTGCCGGGCGATCGGGGTGGAAAAGCCACGGGCACTCGCCTACCGCCTCGTCCAGATCGCCTTGAGTTCCGTGGCACCTGCGGCAGTCGCCTCCCCTCCCAACACCACAGGCGTCCCTGACGCCATCTCCGCCCGCCGCGAGACGGCGGTCCCGAATACCAGCTCGGGAGAAGGGAAAGACACAGACGAGCACGCATGGGAGAAGCGCCCGTAGAACGCTCGCGGAGCGCATACCGGTGCGGAAGGCGAGCTGGGCTCCGGGCGCCCACGCCAGTGTGGACGCCGGCTGGCTGCTCTCGGCTACATGATTCGACGCAACCCGGCCTACCGCCATGCCGAGCATCATGAACTACCACGCGCGGCATGCTTGTGGGATGGACCAGTGCGAGCAACGGAGGGCATAGCGCAAGGGATCGGCTGGATACCCCCACTGGCGGCGGGCCCGGCCGGCCTAGAAACGGTGTGTAGTGCTAGAACTCGAGGACGGCGTTGTACCCGTCGAAGCCGTCGGGATTTGTGTCGAAGCCCAAGGGGCGGAAGCGGTCGGGGTCGCCTACGTCGAGCGTCGCCATGTCGCGCACATAGTAGAAGCGGTCGGTGCCGCCCGACATCTCTTTGCGGCGCTCGGCGACGGTTTCCATGTCCCGCTGAATCTTGAACTCGACCGATTCGCCGGGCCGCCCCTCGAGATGGTGGACGAAGCCGTCGTCCACCCGTTCGAACCGATAGCCGCCGTCGCGCGTGGCCCACCGCCCTACCGCGGAAACCCGGCAAGCGGCCGGTCGATAAGAGCTCTACTCTCCTCTGCGATCAGGTCCGACTGGTCCAGACGGATGTCGTGCTCGGCGTCCGGAACGAACGATTCGCCGCCGCTTGCTTCCACGCATGAAGTGAGCGTATCGATCCACAGCTCCTCGCCTTGCCCGGAGATGAAGGCGTGGAACGGTACGCCGGGGCCTCCGTGGGCCGAAATCGGCTCCGCATTGGCCGAGTACCGCCGGCAGCAACGCTGCCGACGTAAGCTCCAGCGACGCCTGCCCCGCCACCAAATCCACCCTCTGGAACCGGATTACCGATCGCGCTGGACCGGGCGCGTCCGCGCGCGCAAGCGCTCGAGACGCGTGCTACGGCCGACTCCGTCGGCGCCCTCCCCCAAACGAGCTGTAGCTTGCTCGCCCGGACCGCGCTACTCCGGGCTCCGGCTCTCGCCTCCGGTCCCGGCGCGCCGGGACGGGTTCGCCTTCGCCGTCGTGCCGCCGGCGGTACCAGGCTCCGGCCCCGGCGCGCCGGGACGCGCTTCGCGCCCCTGCGTATCGCTCGCGCGAAGAGGGCGGCATGCAGTTTCTCCTGCTCTACCGGTGGATCTCCTCCTGTGCGTGGTATACCATGGCCGGCCATGACTATACGCACGATTCTACCCGGGGACGGACTAACGCTGACGCGCCTGATCGCTTCCTACCGCCAGGAGCAAGGAAAGGAGTTCGGCCCTGCCGCACAGGCCGGTGCGGAGCGGGCTTTCCGGGAGCTCGCGAATGCTGCCGCGGATACGGACTCGACCACCGGCGCCGGCAAAACGCTGGTTTGGGTCGCTGCCGACAGCCAGGGTATTCCTCATGGCTACCTGAATGCTCACCTGGGCTGGTTTCCGCTCTTAGGCGGACCGGAGCTCTATGTGTCGGACCTGTTGGTGAGCAGCGCCCAGCGCGGCCAGGGAATCGGCTCGGCGTTGCTGAACTCTGCTGAGAACTATGCGCGAGCCCAGGGGTGTGTACGGATCATGCTCAACAACCTGAAAACGGACCACTCGTACGAGCGCGGCTACTACGTGTCCCGGGGCTATGAGGAACGCGGACACGTGGCCAATATGGTCAAGAGCTTGGTGTAGCCGAGCTCGGATTCACTCTTCGTGCTTAGCATTAGCCGACAATTCTCACAGTATACGCTTCGCAAGAGTGTCGTTGATCTCTCGATGCCTTGGAACCGGAGAGAAACCGGTTTCGGGATTCTTGTACCAATCGTGCTTCCCGCCATGGCGAATCAATACGCACCCCGCGCGTTCGCGCCGTTGAATCAGGTGGCGGCGTTTCATCCAACCTCGATTTCGGTAGATCGTCGAACGCCGGGTATGGCGCCCCCGGCCAAATCCCAATAGAGGTCTTTTAGGTGCTCTTGAAGCTCTTCGAACGACTCGCCCTGAGTCCAGTAGTCGGGGAACTCTTCGAGATAGCCGACCCAGTATCCGTCCGATTCCCAGTACACGATACGAACGTTCATGAGACTAGTGTAAGATCAATTCGAATAACAAGTAAAGGCGAACTAGAGCCCAGGCTTTCTCGCTGTGGGCAGACGAAGCCCACGCCGGACGACGGCCCGCCATGACGATCCGGCTACGGCACCCGGATCGTCCCCTCCAGATAGGCAACTGCCCGGCCGGCCAGCCGGACCCGGTCCCCTGCGAGACGGCAACGGAGCTCCCCGCCCCGGCGCGAGAGCTGCTGTGCCCGGAGCTCGCTCTTGTCCGGCCGCTTCATCGTCGAGCAGCACATAGTAGTTCTTGTCCTCGGCTGTCTCGAAGAGCTCGACCGGACGGACGCCGAGCGCACGCTCGAGCTCGGCGGGAATGGCGGGAGACTGCGTGGGCATGTAGAGCGGCAGGTCGAGCTCGAACAGCTCGCCGTCGCGTCGAACCGTAAGCGGTCCGCTCCGCGTCTCGAAGCGGACGACTGTCAGGCCGGGCCAGAGGTACGTCATCGCCACGAAGGCGGAGGCGAGCGTGGCGTGGCCGCAGAGCGGCACCTCAGTAGTGGGCGTAAACCACCGCAAATGGAGATCGTCCTTCTCGGAAACGAAGAACGCAGTTTCGGAAAGGTTGTTTTCCCCGGCGATCGCTTGCATGGTCTCGTCCGGAAGTCGGCGTTCGAGCGGATAGACACCGGCCGCATTGCCGGTGAAAGGGCGCGCGGCGAACGCGTCGACAACGTAGTAGCTGAGTTGGGTCATTGTCGAGCTCTCCTGATCCCGCGGATTCCCGCCGGTTTCGCACAGCGGGGAAACCGCCCAAGCCGGGCGACGTGAATCGTACCGCGGGGCAAGGCCACGGCCGGAACCCGGAGCGTCGGGGCTACGTGCGGCGCCGAAGAGTAGGAGCGGGAGCTCAGACCCGCGGAAAGGGCCAGAAACGAACCACAGGCCCGACAGCGCCCATCTGGCCGTTCCTACATCATAACACCATAGCATCATTGCATCGCTTTATCAAACGTGGTAGGATATCCGTATGAGGACAACGGTGAATATCGACGAAGATATCCTCCGCATCGCAAAGCGCTTGGCGGCAGAGCGGGACGTTACGCTTGGTGCGGTGCTGTCGCAACTGGCCCGGCAGGGGCTCCATCAGACGCGCGTGACGGAAGAGGCGGATGGTCTCCCCGGTTTCCACGTGTCGGAATCGGCTCCTGCCTTTACCACGGAAGACGTCAAACGCGCGGAAGACGAGCTATGAAGCGGGCGCTGTTGGATGTAAATGTCCTGGTCGCGGTTGCCTGGCCCAAT
>PWGF01000179.1 GCA_003554375.1 Spirochaetaceae bacterium | reverse complement strand
CAAGCCAGGGTCAAGCCAAGCCAGGACGCGGAAGCTTCTCAGCGGAGAATTGTCAAAGAAAGGTGGGCAGCTATGGCACGATTTACACACGATCTTCTTGTTGTCGGTGGAGGAGCCGCCGGGCTCTCCGTGACCGCGGGAGCAGCACAGCTCGGCATCAACGTAGGGGTGGTCGAAGGGAATAGACTGGGCGGTGACTGCCTGTACCATGGCTGTGTCCCCAGTAAGACGCTCCTCAAATCGGCTGCTGTCTACCATGACGCGCGCAACGCCGAGAGATATGGTGTCCCGGGAGGAATGGCCTCACCGCCCGCCATCGAGCGGATCACCGAAAGGGTTCGGGACGTCGTTGCGACGGTGGGCCAGGCCGATTCCGCCGAGCGCTTTCGCGTCCTGGGAGCTGAGGCTTTCTTCTCGCACGCGCGTTTCCGATCTCCGCACGAGCTGCAGCTCGACGGCGGCGAGAGCGTATCGGCACCCAAGATCGTCCTTGCAACCGGCAGCCGAGCGCGGGAGCTTCCGATTCCAGGGCTTGCGGACGCCGGGTATCTTACAAACCGAACGCTCTTTGAGCTTTCCGTCTTGCCTGAGTCCTTGGTGGTCCTGGGGGCCGGCCCGCTCGGAGTCGAGATGGCGCAGGCTTTCGCGCGGCTTGGAGTTTGGGTTACCTTGATCGATCAGGCGCCCCACATCCTTCCGCGTGAGGACGAGGACATGGCGGAGGTGGTGGCGCAGCAGCTGGCAAGCGAAGGGATCGAGATCATCACCGGAGCGCAGATCCGTGCTGTCGACGACGGTTCCAAGAAGCGCGTTCAACTGGAGGGGGAGGCGGATTCGGAGGCGCGGAGCGTTGAAGCCGAGCAGATCGTCGTGGCCGCCGGTCGCGTTGGAAACACTGAAGGGTTGGAAACCCAGGCGGCTGGGGTTTCGGTTGACAGTGGCTTCTTTTCAGTGGACGACAAGCTGCGGACGGCGCGTCGCCACATAATGGCGGTTGGCGACTGCAACGGCAGATATCTCTTCACCCATGCAGCGGGAGCTGAGGCTGCATTCGCAGTGCGCAGGCTCATTCTGGGGTTCAGCGGGAAGATGGACTACCGGACGATTCCTTGGTGCACCTATAGCGACCCGGAGCTCGCCTCGGTTGGTCTAAACGAGACACGTGCCCGGGAGGCCGGGATCTCGCCTCGGATCGTCGAGCAGAGTCTTGCCGACGTGGACCGCGCTTACGCGGAAGGGCGTACCGAGGGGAAGCTCAAGCTCGTGCTGGATCGCAAGGATCGCGTGGTCGGAGCTCAGCTCGTCGCGCCCCACGCGGGCGAGGCGATCGGCCCGGCGCTGTACGCGGTCAAGGAGCGCTGGGCCATCAAACGTTTCATGAGCGTCGTCATTCCGTATCCCACGCTGATCGAGGCGTATCGTCACGCAGCCGCGAAGCACCTGGCCCCCAAGCTCTTCAACCCGCGCATCCGGGGGTTGCTGCGTTTCTTCCGGCGGTACCGCGGCCCCGGGCCCCGCGCAAGCGGCGGGTCTCCAGGTGCTTCTGCCGCCGGCTAATTTGCTAAAGCCGGCTCTGGGTGCCAGGCCCCGCGTTTCGCCCGGGCGCGGGTCTTGTCCCCAGCCCGTCTTTTCTCTATTGCGCCGCATGCGGCGGCGCCACGGGTGCGCCGCGGTGAGCGGTTTGCTGCGCGGCCTCGTGCGCCGTGTGGCCGCCGGCATACCGCCCGGTTTACCCAGGAGTCCCGAGCTCCTGGCCCACCATATGGAAGAGCTGAGCGGCAACTTCCTCTTTGGATCCCAGCTCGATCTCGAATCGCCGGCCTGCCGCCGTGAATACGGTCATTGCATTCGTGGTCGTCTCGAAACCGGCTCCGGGAGCCGAAACGTCGTTGACCGCAATCAGATCCGCCTTGGCCCGGGCGCATCGCGCGCGCGCATCTTCTTCGAGCTCTGCTTTCGAAAGCCCGTAAACAGCACGGAACGCAACCAGATAGAGCTGGGGCGCGATCTCCTTGACGTTGTCGATTATCTTTGCGGTCGGTACGAGCTCGACAGTCAGCCGGTCACTCCCGTGGGTTGCAATCTTCTTATCCGAGGACTCTGCCGGTTTCCAGTCGCTCACCGCAGCGGCGGCGAGCAAGATGTCGTAGTGCGTGCGGCGAAGCTCCTGTTCGACTGTCTCGCGCATCTGGTCCGCTGTGTCTACCCGGATAGCTCGAGTCCCGGCCGGGGGCTCGACCGACGCTTTGCCCCAGACGACCGTTACCTCGGCGCCCGCGGCAAGCGCTTGCTCGGCAAGCGCGCGGCCCATCCGGCCAGTGGAGTTGTTCGTGATCACGCGGACCGGATCCAGATACTCGACGGTACGCCCTGCGGTAATGAGCAGGCGACGCCCGGTCAGGGCGGAGTGAGACCTGTCGAGCGCCGCAACGACCGCCGCCAGGATTTGCCGGGTGTCAGCGATTTTCGCCTTTCCTTCCGAGACATCCGGCATGACGAAGCCGATTCCGATTTCGCGGAGCGTCTCCATGTTCCGGGTCACAAGGGGGTGCCGATACATCGGTTCGTGCATGGCAGGAACCATGAGCACCGGTATTCCGGAGCCGAGCGCCGTGGTGAGTAAGGTCGTGACCGGGGTGTCGTCGATGCCGGCGGCAGTCTTCCCGATAGTGTTCGCCGTTGCCGGTGCTATGAGGATCAGATCCGCCCGGTCCTCTCGACTGCCGGCAAGCGCCACGTGCTCGATAGCGCCGGTGAGCTCCGTCACCGGCCTTTGGCCCGTAGCCCATTCCAGGAGTGCCGGCTGGATCAGCTCCGTGGCCGCCCGGCTCATAACGGGGAACACATCGGCTCCGTGGCGCATGAGGCCGCGGGCTATCTCCACGGTACGGGTGACGGCAACGCTCCCGGTGACGCCGAGTGCAATCCTGACACCCGATAGAGTGCGTGACTCCGAGCCCTGAATATCTACGGAAGGGTGAGTGTAATGGTCCATGCGCCTATCGCTCGTGAGGGTAGCACTTGGATCTCCGCAGCGCAATCCGGCAGGCAGGGCAGACTGGCTGACCGTCGCACACAATGAGGCGGGCCCGGGCTCGGTAGTCCGGGGTACCGTGACGCGCGAGCTGAGTTTCCAGCGAGCCACACTGTTCATCATCTGGCGCTCGTGAAGCTGATTCTGAATGCCGAGGAGGTGGAGGTGCCCTCAGATTTCGGAGTGGCACCGTCGACTCTCAGGCATTTGGCATCCGGACGCTAGCGCAAACGCATTTGACGTCTGCCGGCGGAAGAACGGCGGCGATCGGTTCTCCGTATGGGCGTCGTATCCCGCTTGAAGTTCACCAGCACGGTCAAGGGCGCCGCCGGGCCGGCCCCCCAGCGCCGCCGCACAACCTGTCTGGGCCAAATGCGTTTGCCCTGATCCGGACGCGCCGGTTAGTTCCACTGCCGGGCCAAGCTCTGTTACGCTGAAGAGGGAGCGGTGCTCGGAGGACGCATGGGGAGAAGGCGTCGACCCCTCCCCCCATTAGCTCGTCGCTTTCCAAGAGCTATCGAGACGATGCGTGGAGCGACAACGACGGGAGAAGCGCAGTGTGCACAACATCGTGGGTATATCAGGACGACGGCTACGACCTTTTCTTCAATCGGGACGAGCTCCTGACACGCGGAGCGGGTATCCCGCCCGAGCGGTTCGTGTCCCGGGGCGTTCGCTTCATCGCCCCGCGCGATCGCGACGCCGGAGGCACATGGATCGCAGTCAACGAAAACGGAGTGACTCTCGCGATTATGAACTATTTCGCCCGGGATGCCTCCGTTGATGGTGGGGGAGCTCCCTTTCCGGTGGCCCGGAGCCGGGGTGAGATCATCCCTGCGTGTATCGCCGAGCCTACCGCCGACGCGGTGGACACTCGGCTTACTCTTCTCGATCCCCGTCGGTGGTATCGCCCGTTCGTGCTCCTGCGGGTAGCGCCCGACGGCGAAGCCGTTACGTGGACATTCGACGGGGACGCTATCCACCGGCGCACCGCACATCCGCCGGTTGTCACCTCCGGATACCGCCCGGAGGAAGTCGCGCGCAGGCGCAGAGCGCGCTACCGGGAGCTCGAGCGTCTCCGCGGAGGCATTTCGCCCGAGGTGCTCGAGGAGTACCATCGCTCGACGGACCCGGAGCGGACCGAGCTGGGAGTTGCCGTGGAGCGGGAAGACGCAGCTACAGTGAGCATGAGCCATGTGCAGGTGCGGGACGACCACGTCCGGATTCGCTATGTCGACGGGATGCCGGCTCGCGGCGGAACCGAGCATGTCGTAGACCTGGGTGCGTCAAGAGCTCAGGCAGGAATCGCCGCGATACCGTGGGGGTCAGTCCAAAGGGCGGGTGCCGCGGAAGGGAGCTGATATGTGATGACCAAATGCAACGTTTTGCTACGGCATTCTACCGCCTGCCGCGTTGCTGCTGAACGTTGGGTGGAGCAGAAGCTCCGGAGGGTCCTCCCGTACCTCCAGGGTAGCCTCGAGGGAGGCCGGGAGGGCGCCCCCGACCGCCAAGGGGGCTCCGGGACCACCGGGGAGCGGGGCCGCCACGTCGGCCGCGAGCCTACCCGCGAGGGCAGCTCCGACGGGGGCCGCCACGGCGAGGCCGCCCCCGACCGCCAAGGGGGCTCGGACACCACCGGGAGCGGGGCGCTTGTCCACCCGCCCGTCCGGGCTACCGGGCCCCTCTCTGCGGCCCTCGCCGCGCCAACAATCCTCGCCTCACACTCAGTGGTTTCCGTTTCCCGGGTTGGCACAGTATGTTTCCGCGCATGGAATACCGATTTTTGGGCAAAACAGGGATGAAGGTGAGCGAGCTCTGCCTTGGCACGATGACGTTCGGCCGGGAGACCGAAGAGGACGCCGCCGCCCGCATCATGGACCGCTTTGTCGATGCCGGCGGCACGTTCATCGATACGGCGAACGTCTACAGCCGGGGCGTGAGCGAGGAGATCGTCGGCAGGTGGCTGTCCGGGAAGGATCGTCACCAGCTCGTGTTGGCGACCAAAGGGCGTTTCCCCATGGGGAAAGGGCCGAACGACACCGGCGCAAGCCGTAAGACGATCGTCCAGCACGTCGAAGACAGTCTCCGGCGGCTGCGCACCGACTACATCGATCTCTATCAGATGCACTGCTGGGATCGCGGCACGGAGCTCGAGGAGACCTTGTCGACGCTCGACGGTCTGGTCCGATCGGGCAAGGTGCGCTACATCGGGGCCAGTAACTATACCGGCCCACAGCTTCAGAAGGCGCTCGACCTCCAGCGGATGAACCGGTGGGAGCCGTTCCGGGCGCTTCAGCCGCAGTACAATCTCCTGGTGCGTGCTCCGGAGTGGGATCTCTTGCCGGTTGCCCGGGAGGAAGGGCTCGGCATTCTGCCGTGGAGCCCGCTCAAGGGCGGCTGGCTTACCGGCAAGTTCAAGCGAGGCATGCAGGCGCCGCCTCCCGACTCGCGCGTGGCGAACGACGATACGGTGATCTGGTTCGAAACGTGGGAGCGGATGAACGTCGAGCTCACGTGGAGAACCATCGATGCGCTCCTGGAGGTTGCGGAAGCTACGGGCGCGGAGCCCGCGCAGGTGGCGTTGAGATGGCTTCTGCAGCGCGACGGAGTAACCGCACCGATCTTCGGCGCCAGAACCGAGAAGCACGTAACGACGGCGCTCGGCGCGACCGGTTGGGAGCTTTCGGACGCGCACATGGAGAAGCTCAACCAGGCCAGCGAGCTCGAGATGCCGTATCCATGGGATTTCGTCTACGGGGCTCAGGGAGGTCGCTGAAGCCGCCTCCAAGCGGGCCGGAACCGCGACCGCGGCGCTTTCGCCACCCGTGAGCGCCGGCCCGCGGCCGGCGCGTGCGCGGTGCCGGAGCGGTAGCCTGCCACGGTTTAGGCAACGCGGGCGGACGGTGCGCGGTGCCGGAGCGGTAGCCGCCGGCCACAGCGCCGGCCCGTCTCCGGCACCTGCCGACCGGTCCGGAGTCAGTATAAGTTCCCCCCCGGAAACGTGCCGAACACACACCGCTACGCGACTCCTCTTGCCAGTCCATAGTATACTGGAAGTATGAAGCTAGAAACGACCGCATTCTCACATGAAGGAGCAATACCCGTTCGATATACGTGTGACGGCGAGGATCTCTCGCCGGCCCTTTCGTGGAGCGGCGTTCCGGCAGGAACAAGGTCGTTCGTGCTCATCTGCGATGATCCGGACGCACCGGGCGGGACGTTCGTACACTGGCTCTACTACGATATCCCGGCGGAGGTGACTGGGTTACCGGAAGGGGTTCCGCCGGATGACCGGCCGCCACAAGGTGGTGCACACGGAGTCAATGGGTTTCAACGGTTGGGATACGGGGGGCCGTGTCCGCCGGGGGGTGAGCATCGATACTTTTTCCGGCTGTACGCGTTGGCCACCGAGCTCGAGTTGGAGCCCGGAGCCCAGCGGCGGCGTGTCGACTCGGAGATGAGGGGCCATATCCTGGCCCAAGCCGAGCTGGTCGGCTCCTACAGCCGAAGGTAGTCGCTTTACCCTGAGCCGGCTTGGTAGAGCCGTGCCTCCCACGGCCTGAGCCGGATGCTTCGCGCGAGCGCATCCCCCGCGGCCGGTAGCTGCCGTCTCGTCTCATCCTGGACCTCTGAACGGTCCGACGTGCTTTTTTCCGGACCGGTTTCGCCGGAGCTACCCCCCGGCTGCTGGGCGTAACTGCCGGTGCGGAGGGTGAACGCGCTCCACGGCTTCCCGCGTACACGGCGTGGAATCCGGTAACTCGTCGTTTTGTCGGACCAGTTGAGGAGGACCAACGCCCGCTCGTCACCCAGCCGGCGTGTGTAGCAGAGCAACGTGTCGCGGCGGCACCGGCTGGAAAGGCGGATGCCGCGGAGGGCCGCCACACCACGCCTGAGCGCCGTCACCAAGAACCGTATCACATTCGCCGGCGGAACCTGACGAGCCGTCTGGGCGGGAGGCGCTCGCCGGCGAGTCGCCGGCGCGTGGCTCCCCGGTCCCGTGGGGAGCAACCGGAGAAGCCGGAAATCACCCCGCCGGAGGACCGGGCTTTCGCGGCGCACGGCGGCCAGTTCCCGGTAGAAGGTCAATACGGAGTCGGAGCTCTTCTGTTGAGCGGCCACGTTGATCGTCTCGTAGTTTTGGATCGTCTTGATCCACGGCGTACCGGTCGTGAAGCCGGCTTCCGGATCGGAGCTCCACTGCATGGGGGTTCGAGCGTTGTCTCTGCAGTCCCGGCGCAACGTGCCGAAGCAGAGCTCGGGGTCCTCTCCTTTCTGTAGCGCGTTCCGATAATGGAACAGCGCATGTGGGTCGCGAAACTCCTCGACTGTGTGGAAGTGCGCGTTGGTCATGCCGACCTCCT
>PWGF01000169.1 GCA_003554375.1 Spirochaetaceae bacterium | reverse complement strand
TGGGCTGTATTGCAGCGGGCCGACCCGGAGGCTTCTTCTACGTCGACTGGGATGGCAATCTGACTCCATGCGTGTTTTTCCCGTACGCCGTCGACAATATCTACGACGTGTATCGGAGGGGCGGTACGATTAGCGACGTACTCTTCACCGACTACTTCAAGAGACTCAGAGACTGGCAGGACGCGCTCCGTGGACGGGACGGCAAGGAGAAAGTCGGAAATCTCTTCTGTCCCTGCCCCATGCGGGATCACCACCGGTTCGCCGAACGGCTTATCAAGGAGCATCCGGTCAAGCCGATCGATCCCGATGCGGAAGCGGCCTATCACGACGATGACTACCACCGCCGCATGCACGAGTACGACACGCAGCTCTACCAGCTTCTGGATCCGATGTGGGAGCAGACGCTGCAGCAGCGGCCGGATCCCCGCATGGAGGAAGCTGCCACACAAGCGAGCTCGCGGTAGACGCTTAGCTTGCTGAGGGGCCGGAGTAGCGCCTTCGCTCAACCTGCGCGCATGTGACGCCCCGCGGACCGGTACGGTCCTACAGCACCGGCGATCCGCGCGTCGCCGGTGCTCCGATCGAATTGGTTGCATATGAGGGTTGTATTCATCGAGCCCAAGCCACCATTTAACCTATACTACTTTCTGGGGCAGCTTCCGCTCCTCGGGAACCTCTATATGGGGACTATCCTAAAAGAAGCGGGACACGAAGTTCACGTCCTTAAAGAGAACCTTCACGCTGCGTACTACGATCGCCGGGACCGGTTGGATCCCCTCGTACAGCAAGCCGATGTCGTAGGCATCACCGCCACCACTCATACGGTGAAGCGCGCGTACCGGATCGCGGATGCAATCAAACGCCGGCAGCCGTACACCCGTGTGATCATGGGCGGCAGCCACGCTTCCGCGCTTCCGGAGGAGGCACTCGAGCACGCCGACCAGGTAGTCGCCGGCGAGGGTGACCCGGTGATCCGTGACATTGTGGAAGGACGCAAGACGGATCGAGTGGTAACCGGAATGCCGCCGGACCTGGATACGCTCCCAGCGCTCGATCTATCGCTTCTCGCAGGCGGTCCCCGGGGAAACGGGAGCAAGCGCTTGTCGATCGCCCCGATTATGGCCTCTCGCGGTTGTCCGTACGACTGTGTATTCTGCTCGGTAACCCGCATGTTCGGGCGCCGCTATCGCGTCCGTGCTCCGGAGCTGGTCCTGGAGGAGGTGCGCCGGCGTTACCGCGAAGGTTTCCGGCAGGCGTTTTTCTACGACGACAACTTCGCTGCCAACCGGAGGAAGACAAAGCAGTTCCTCCGGATGCTCATCGACGAGGACCTCGACTTCCGGTGGTCCAGCCAGTTCTCCATGCAGGCCGCTGACGATCCGGAATTGCTCGAGCTTCTGCGGCGTGCGAAATGCCACACACTCTTCATAGGCCTTGAGTCAGTCAACCCGCAGACTCTCCGGGATTACCGCAAGCACCAGACGGTGAAGTCCATAGCTGAGGGGATGAAACAGATCCGGGCAGCCGGACTCAAGGTTCACGGCATGTTTGTGCTCGGCGGCGACACGGATACCGAGGAAACTGTCAACCATACCGTGGACTTTGCAAGGAGAATCCGGTGTCATACCGCCCAATTCTCCGTACTGTTCCCGATTCCAGGCACGCAGCTATACCAGGACATGCAGCGCCGGCGCCGGATTTTTGTGGACGATTGGGAGGCGTATGACGGGAGCCATGTAGTCATACTTCCGGAACGCATCCGTCCCTTCCGGCTCCAGAAGCAGATACTGAGGGCGTACAAACGCTTCTTCAATACCTCGTGGCAACGCTGGGTCGCGTCCCGCCTGGGGATCCTGCTCTGGTGGTTCACCAACCAGAAGTATTGGCGGTTTCTCAAGCATTTCGACCGCAGCGGTCGCTACGATAAGGTCAAGGCCGAGGCCAAGCGGATTGCCAAGCAATCTACGCAATCCGAAGCATCCCCGGCACAGGGAGACACCGGAGAAACCGCCACAGGAACTGCCACTGCTTCGTGACGGCGCCGTGCTTGGCCGGGAGACGCGACCGAAGACCTGCTGAAGTGACCAGAGACAATGGCGACGGAGGACCTAGAAGGCCACTCCGTCCGCGCCCCCTCTTGTAATGGCCGTTCCCGCTCCAACAATCCTTGCCTCACCCCCTTCGTGCGCAAATACACCGAGAGCTGTGACAATTCTATCTTCTAGCGATTATATACCCGATTGACTATAGTAGCTTCTAGTTGTAGATACACGTATATGTTCAGAGTGAGGTCCGGCGTTGCAACGTCGCTATCTCGCGAGCAAACCATTGAACGAGTCATGTATGGCCCGTACGGCAGTGATTATGCTTGCGGATCGGGAATCCCACGCGGACATCGAACGCACAGCCAATGCGTTGGAACTGGCTAGGGACGCAAAGGAGAGCGGATTATGAAGAACTACGACATCATCCTTATTGGTACCGGTCAAGCTACGGGAAGCCTCGTACAGGAGTTTCTTGAGAAAGGCAAGGCGATCGCCGTGGCAGAGGCGGACCGCGTGGGCGGTTCGTGCGTGAACTGGGGCTGCACTCCCACAAAGACAGTGATCGCTAGTGCACAGGCGGCGCATATGGTACGGCGCAGTGCGGAGTTCGGCATAGAAGCTACCGTGTAGGCATACGCTTTCCCGAGGTTCACGACCGCGTGGACGACATGCGAATGGCGGCTACCCGCGGTTTCGAAAGTTGGCTGGAAGAAGTCACCGAGTTCTATCCCGGGAGCGCCTCTTTCGTTGACGCGCACACGGTGTAGGTCGGCAACAGCACGCTCCGGGGCGAGAGAATCATCGTCCACACCGGTACCCGGGCGCGGAAGCCGGATTTCCCGGGGATCGACCGAGTCCATTGGTTGGACAACCGGGGGACTCTCGATTTGCGCGAGCTTCCAAAGCGGCTGGTGGTCATTGGGGGATCGTACGTCGGTCTGGAGTTCGCACAAGCGTTCCGCCGCTTCGGAAGCGAAGTAACCGTCCTTCAGCGCGCAGAACGTCTCCTTACTCGAGAAGACCCCGACATGGCGGAAATCGCGCGTACTGTACTTGAACAAGAAGGGGTCACTATTCACTTTCAGACACAGGTCCAACATGTGGAGCCAACGAGTGCCGGCACGCGACTTACCTTCACGGATCCCGACGGCACTCACCACCCGGAGGGATCACACATGCTTGTGGCGATCGGCCGAACGCCGAACTCTGATACGCTCAGCCTTGAGTCCGCGGGAGTAGAGACTGACGGCCGCGGTTTCATAACCGTAGACGACACCGCGCGCACTACCGTTCCCCACATCTACGCAATCGGTGATGTCAACAGCCGTGGTGCTTTCACACACACGTCGGTCCACGACGGGCAGGTCCTGACCGACCGTCTGTTTTCAAACCACGGAGAGCAAATCGGAAGAAGGATTAGCGACCGTACCCCAGTTCACGCAGTCTGCATCGATCCTCCCCTTGCCCGGGTGGGTCTCTCAGAACGTGAAGCACGCGGGAGCGGGAAGAACGTGCTTCTGGCTTCACGCGACATGATCAACGTCAACCGTGCACGGGAGAAATCCGAAACTCACGGCAAAATCAAGCTGTTCGTCGATGGAGATACTCAGCAGATCCTAGGAGCGACGGTCTTCGGCGTCGGCGGCGACGAGATAGTAGGGGTGCCGGCTCTAGCCATCCATACGCAGCTTCCCTATGCGGCGCTTCAACAGACGGTTCTCCCGCATCCGACGGTCTCCGAGTTGATTCCATGGTTCCTACAGGATCTCGGCCCCCTTGACGGTTAATCTCCAGACGCCAGGCACTCCCTGAGCGTAGATGAGCGGCTCCGGTTCGTTCCCGGCCGTCTCGCCCGCCCCAGTGAGGAAAGCAACCTCCTTGACTTTTCCCTCGGGTGGCCGTATTCTCAACAAGAGTATTATTTAGAACCATTATTATATGATTCCGGGTATTAGTTGAGACTGTGTTTATTGGGGAAGGCCAACAATCTATGCGAGACAATTCGGCCATACACGACACCGTTGAAAGGCTTCTTACTGCTCTGGAGGAGAGCGGCAAGCGGCGGACGGCGCAGCGAGTAGCGATCTGCAGGGCGCTTGCCGAGCACCCCGGCCACCCGACCGTCGGCGATGTCTTCACACGCGTTCGTCGCGACTTTCCGATGATCAGCCAGGCTACGGTGTACAACACTTTTGACACCCTTCAACACCTTGGCCTCCTCACGCAGCTGGACATCGCCGATCACGACCACACGCATTACGACCTCGACATCACCCCACACATAAACATAGTGTGCCGCTACTGCGAGAATATTGTGGACCTTCACATGGACACCGTGTCCTCGCTTATCCAGGAAGCGGCAAGCCGGACGGGATTCGAGCTTCAGGAGCAGGCGGGGCTCATTCTGTATGGTGCATGCCCCAACTGTCAGCGACGGCGTGCTACGTCCACAGAAGGAGCGAACACATTGAGTTCAGCACGAGCCCCAAGCAGAAGAAACACCATGGGCATTAATTCCCAGACCGAAGCACGTAACAGATGAACAAGCAACAGGATAGTGAGATGACACAAGAGGCGGTACAAACACGAGCGGGCACTTCGCTTGAAGCAGCCTCCCCGAACGGACAAGCAGCCGGTCACCAGGATTCCGCTTCGCCCAACGCCAACCGTCCCACGCCGGAGCAGTCCGCGAGCCGGAGGCGTATGCAGCTGAGCGATACCGAAGAACAACAGGCGATCCGCCAACTCCCGTTCATGGTGGCGTTCACGGCGATCGCGCTCACGGCCATGGTCACTGGTCGCGTTCTCCAACATCTCCATGCGGGGCTATCGCTCCCGGCTGTGGTGGCCTACGCCGTAGCGTATGTTTTCGGCGGCTACTACAGCCTTCGTGCAGGCTTGGACTCCCTGCGCCGCCGCTCGTTTGACGTGAACATCTTGATGATCCTTGCGGCGTTTGGCGCCGCTTACTTGAACGAGCCGTTTGAGGGAGCAATTCTCATGTTCCTCTTCTCGCTCTCCAACACGCTCGAGACGTTCGCCATGAGCCGCACCCACAAGAGCATCTCCGCGCTTCTCGATCTCGCTCCAAAGCAGGCTCGACGCATTAACGCTCAAAGCGGCGCGTACGAAGAGGTTCGCGTAGACGATCTTCGGATCGGAGACCAGGAACTCATCCGCCCGGGGGAGCAGGTTCCCCTCGACGGCAGGATCACGGCGGGCGGATCGCAGCTCGATGAGGCACAGATTACCGGTGAGTCGATGCCGGTAGAGAAGCACCAGGGAGACCTGGTGTTCGGGGGTACGATGAACGGGAGCGGAAGTCTCACGGTGGAGGTCACCGCTGACGCTTCCAATTCGACCATTGCTCGCATCGTACAGATCGTCATGGAAGCCCGAGAGCGCAAGGCTAAGAGCCAGGACTTCACTGATCGCATAATCGGGCAGTACTACGCCATAAGCGTCATTGGGCTGACCGCGGTCGCGTTCGGCGTCTTTACTCTGCTTCTGAACTTTCCCATGGACACCGCTGTCTACCGTGCGATCACCCTGATGGTCGTGGCTTCGCCCTGCGCAGTAGTGATCAGCATTCCCTCCGCGCTCCTCTCGGCGCTCGCCAAGTCGGCCCGGAGCGGCGTTCTCTTCAAGGGAGGGCTGCACCTCGAAGCTGCGGCAGAGGTTCGCGCTATCGCCTTCGACAAGACCGGTACAATCACGAACGGCAAGCCGGCAGTCGTGGATTGCTCAGACTGGACCGCCCCCACGGGCACCGGCGGGACGGCAGGCGATGTCCTCAGGCTCGCCGCCTCGGTCGAGCAGTACTCGGACCACCCAATCGCCGAGGCCGTGGTTTCCGCGGCTGAGGAGCGGGGGATCGCTTTGGAAAGCGCCACCGACTTCGCTAGCGACAGCGGCGTCGGTGTCAGCGGCATTGTCGGGAGCTCAGAGGTCCGCGTCCTGCGGCCTGACCGCGCCCCTTCTCTTCCGCCTCACCGGCTGCCGGAAGTCACCGCGCATGAGGATTTGGGACACTCCGTAGTGATCGTGACCCGGGACGACACCCCAATCGGTCTGATCGCCGTTGCGGATACCATTCGCGATAGTGCGGTCGAAACGGTAGCCCGCCTCAGACAGCAGGGATTCGAGCATATAGCTCTTCTCACCGGCGACAACGAAAGAGTCGGTACTGCAATCGCAAGGCAAGTAGGCATCGAAACGGTGCGCTCGGGACTCCTTCCAGAAGAGAAGGTCACCGCTATCGAGGAGCTTCGGACCCGCTATGGCGCCCTCGCTATGGTCGGTGACGGGGTCAACGACGCCCCGGCCTTGGCAGTATCGGATCTCGGCATCGCCATGGGAGCAGCAGGAACCGATGTCGCTCTGGAGAGCGCCGGCGTACTGCTAATGGGCGACGATCTGGAGAAGCTTCCGGAAACTTTCGACCTCGCACGCCGCAGCCGACGGATCATCCGCCAGAACCTTGCCTTTGCGTTCAGCGTTGCGGCAGGCTTGGTCATCACGACTCTCACAGTAGGGATACCGCTGCCGCTCGGTGTCCTGGGACACGAAGGGAGCACGGTGCTCGTGGTTGCAAACGGACTCAGGCTTCTGGGCCGCACGAGCGCGCGGAAACCGCCGCATACCACATGCTGAACCGATGCGGTACGATGAATATGGAGAAGCTGAAAGCGATGTGCTGTCCCTTTCGCACCACTTCAACCTGAACCAGCTTGTAGTACTTGAGAAACATAGATTGCAACGCTCCGTTGAGCAAGCTCTGTAATGGGGTTACCATGATTCCATGAGTCGAGAAAACGAGCGGTGGTACGAGCTTTCCGAAACCAGGCACGTTCCAACTCCGGCCCTCGTCTTCTATCCGGAACGCATGGAACGGAACGTGGCCCGAGTTCTCGAGATCGCAGGGAGCGTGCAGCGTCTCTGCCCGCACGTGAAGACACACAAGTCTCCGGGTGTAACGGCACTGCTTATGCGTCACGGCGTTTCAGAGTTCAAATGCGCTACGCTCGGTGAGGCACGTATGCTCGCGGAGTCCGCGGTCCCGGAGCTCATCGTAGCGTATCCGTTGACCGGCCCCTCCATTACCACGCTCATGCAGCTGGTGGAGGCATACCCGGCCACAACTTTCCGTACAGTTACGGACTGCGTCGAAGGCGTCGACGAGCTTGCCGCAGCGGCACAAGCAAGCGGCCGTGCTCTGGAGGTACTTCTCGACATCGATCCCGGCATGGGCCGTACGGGCGTCACCCTCAACCCCGAGTCGCAGCAACCAGGCGAAGCAAGTTCCGGCTCGCCTTCCGACCGGCATCCCGTCGTAGCCACCTACAGGCACATCGCGGAG
>PWGF01000453.1 GCA_003554375.1 Spirochaetaceae bacterium | reverse complement strand
GTTCTCCGGCTGCTCGACGAGCCCGGCGCGCCGGCGTAGCCGGTCAGCGCTGAAAGCCGCCCCGCGATCGCCTCCTCCAGATCCCTCATACCGATGCCGTGCTCGGCCGAGACCGGATACGGGTCCCCCAAACCGAACCGGTAAAGATCCGGAACCAACAGCTCCCGCTTCTCGTTGTCCACCTTGTTCGCCACAAGCAGCAGCCGATCCTCGGCAGGTCGAAGCATCTCGGCAAGCTCCTCGTCTTCTCCGGAAATCTCGGTAACGTCTACAACAAAGAGCACCACCTCCGCCGTGCGAACGGCATCCCTGCACCGCTCTCGGATTCGAGAAATCAGCTCGCCCCCTGCGTCCGCGGTGAAACCGCCGGTGTCAACCAAGCGCAGCGGTACCCCGCCTATCTCCGCCCGCTCGTCCACTTCATCGCGAGTCACCCCCGGGGTGCTTGCCGTGATGCTCTTGCGCCGGCCTGCCAGTCGGTTAAACAGCGTGCTCTTGCCGACGTTCGGCCGGCCCACTATGGCAACTCTTGGTTCATCCATGATTTCGCCCTAATCCGCGGCTGACTCCAGGCTCACCGCCGTATCAGATCCCCAGGACGGCCTACGCCACTCAGTACCTACTCAGTACGCGGTTACGTCGAACCGCTCCCTCATCACGTTGTGAACGTACTGATCGATATCCGCGTAGCCGCGCATCTCCATGATCGTACCCACTAGCTCCTCGGCCTCCGCCGTGGTAATCGATCTGATTATGCGCTTGACCTCCGGGATACTGGCTGCGCTCATACTCAGCTCGTCCAGACCGAGTCCCAGCAACACTGCGGTTGCCATGGGATCTCCGCCCATCTCGCCGCACATTCCGACCGGAATACCCGCCGCATGTCCGTTCTCCACAACCATCCGAATGAGTCGGAGCACGGCAGGGTGAAACGGCTCGTAGAGATACGCCACCCGCTCGTTCCCGCGATCAACGGCGACAGTATACTGGATGAGATCGTTCGTCCCGATCGAGAGGAAGTCAACACGGTGGGCAAGAATGTCGGAGGTCACTGCAGCCGACGGAACCTCGATCATGATCCCGACCGGCACGTCCTCCGTGAACGTCCTGCCCTCCTCCCGCAACTCTCGCTTCACGTCGTCGAGCACATCCAGCGCGTTTGTCAGCTCTTCGATCCCGGAGATCATCGGGAACATGAGCCGCAGCCGGCCGTATACCGATGCGCGTAGCAACGCGCGCAGCTGAGTCCGGAAGATATCCTGGCGCCCCAGGCAGAAGCGTATTGCACGCCAGCCGAGAATAGGGTTTTTCTCGTCCTGTCCATCGAGCTCCGGGATGACCTTATCCCCGCCGATATCCAAGGTTCGGATAGTTACCGGACGCTCGTCCATCTGCTCGAGCACGGCCTTGTACGCTTCGAACTGTTCCTCCTCCCGGCGCAATCGACCGGGATCGAGGAAGAGAAACTCGCTACGGAAGAGCCCTACACCGTCGGCTCCGTGCGCGAACACCGCCTCCACCTCCTCCGAAAGCTCGATGTTCGCTTTCAGCTGGACGAGCTTCCCGTCTCGAGTCTCGGCGGGGGGGTCCGTTAGGCTCATCAGCTCGACTTCGCGGCGCCGTTGCTCCTGGAGCGCCTTTTCATAATACGAGCGGGTTTCCGGGTCGGGATCGATGACAACGCGCCCCCGATTCCCGTCCACGATGATCTCGCTTCCGCCGTGAGCATTCCGCGTAATCTCCGACAGTCCGAGGACGGCAGGGATCTCGAACGCGCGAGCCAGAATGGCCGTATGACTGGTCCGGCCGCCGGCATCCATGGCGATGCCTTTAACCATACGCTTGTTCATGCTAAGCGCATCCGACGGCAGGAGATCATGCGTGACCAGCACTACCTCACGGTTCAGGTCTCCTAACGATATCCGGTCGCGGTACATCAGATGGCCTATAATCCGCTGGCTGACGTCGTGAATGTCCACCGAGCGCTCGCGCATGTACTGATCGTCGATTGCACGAAGCCGCTCCACGATCTCGTGCACGACCATCTGGACCACCCACTCCGCGTTGCAGCGCCTTTCGCGGACGCGAATCTCCGCCGTCTCCACGAACTCCGGGTCTTGGAGCATCAGGAGATGACTATCCAAGAAACGCGTGTCGACCCCGTTCTTGTTGTTCTCCCGAGCAGCTGCTTCTTTCAGCTCCTCCAGCTCGGCCCGTGCCTTTTCGACGGCCTCTCGGAAGCGCCGGATCTCAGCATCCACCTCTTCGCTCTCGATGCTATACCGAGGGACCGCCGTATGCTGGTCGGTATAGAAGAGGATCTCTCCAATTGCAATTCCCGGAGAGGCAGAGATTCCGCGCAGTTCTTTCATAGCCGGTTCACTATACGTCCGACACGGACGCGCGTCAAACTAAATCGAATGGGAGGCCGGCGGCGTAAACGCGTCGTAGGTATCTGCCGATACTGATACCGACTATGGCCCGCAAACGAAACCGCGCCAGGCTCGGTGTTCTCTTCTGGATCGCCTTCATTCTCTTCGTGATGGTAGTGTTCCTTGCCAATCGTGCCAACATCAGACACGTTCTCGAGACGACGCCGCTCGTGGAAGTCCTGGAGCGACGTTTCACCGGAACCGGTGTGGATGACGACGAGATCGCGTTGGATCGGGAGGAGTCCGAGCGGGAGCCTGAACAGGACGACGAAATCGACGCCGAAGTCCTCGACGAGATTACGGAGGAGGGCCCCGTCGCCACCGAGCCGGATGCTCACCCCGAGCCCGAGCACTCCGACGATCCGCCGCCCGAAGAAGCGCCCGAAACGGCTTCTGAGCCGGAGGAGCGCCGCGCGGACGAGGAACGGGAGCCAGCCGAGGCCGAAGATGCTCCGTCCGAGCCGCGGGAGCCGGCGGAGGAGGACGTTCCGGAGCCGGCAACACACCTTGCCAACCTCTATTACATCCGGGTGACCGAAGACGGTGCCATCCATCCGGAGCCTATCGAGCGGCCAATCGAGCATGAAGGGGCACCGCTCACTCAGAGCATTCGGCAACTGGTAAGCTCGCCTGAGTCAGACCACGTGAACGCAGGGCTCCTCAATCTCGTGCCCGAGGACACCGAGCTTCTCAGCGCCCGTGTCCGTGACGGCGTGGCGTATCTGAATTTCAATGAAGCGTTCCGATTCAACGTGCTTGGGGGGGAAGGGTACATCGCCCAACTGAAGCAGATCGTGTACTCGGCAACCGAGTTCTCCACAGTAGACCGAGTGCAGATACTCATCGAGGGACAGCAGGTCGAGTGGCTCGGTGCGGAAGGGGTGTACATCGGGACCCCTATAGGACGCGACTCCTTCGGGTGACCGGCGGCTATCTCGAGCCCGCCCCGGTCGAAGTCGAGCGCGGGAATCCGGGTCAACGCTGAGCCAGAAGCAAGAAGACTTCCTGATTGCCCTCTCTGCCCCGGATCGGTGACGGAACACGGCCGAGCACTCGGAGTCCTTCGGCCTCCAGGTCCGAGCACAATGCGTCGATAATTGGCGCAACCCGATCGTCGTCCACTACGCCGGCAAACTCTCCCGCTGAGCGAGCACCACCTCCCTCCCCTCCGGTGGCGTGCTCATTCGGTGTCCGCCCTATCTCGAACTGGGGTTTAGCGAGCGCGAGAACTTGCCCTTCGGTCACAAGGGAGCACACGTAGGACGCAGCTCGGCGGAGGCTTCGAAAGCTCAGGTCCGCCGTTGCGATATCCGGAGCCGGCGTCAAGTCTCCCGGAGTCAGGTCAAAAACGTTGGTGCGCTCATGGACGAACACCCGGCGATCGCGGCGCAGCCTATAGTCGAGCTGGTTGGTCCCCACGTCTACCGCATGAACCGACGATGCCCCGCGCTCCAGAAGCGTTTGCACGAACCCGCCGGTTGAGCTTCCCGCGTCTAGGACAACCCGCTGCGCTACCGGGAAATCAAGCGCCTCCAACGCCGCGGCAAGCTTCTCCGCTCCGCGCCCTACCGGGCGGGAAGCCGAACGGAGCTCCACCACGGCATCTACCGGCACCGCTTGCTTTGGATTGGTCACTCGCTCGCCGGCTACATACACATCTCCGCAGACGACAAAGGCATAGAGCGACTCCCGTTCTGTCTCTGGGAAACGAGCGCAGAGATGGTCCAGCAACGGCCTACGCCGCGCCTTGGAGCGAGGCACTTTAGACCGACACCTCCTGTCGATGACGGTGCATATCCAGAGTCCGTCCCGTATCCACGTCGATAGCGAGCGACACCCCACAGAGGTCGGCCGGATTGTCCGCCACTTCGGTGCGGATGGGCAACTGGGTAAGGGAGCGCCGAATGCTCTCCTTGACGTCGAACCCGATGATGCTGCGTCGTGGCCCACTCATCCCGATGTCCGTAATGTAGCCCGTGCCCTGCGGGAAGACTCGCTCATCCGCAGTCTGAACATGCGTGTGAGTACCAACGACACAGGCCACCGTTCCGTCCAGATAGTAGGCGAGGGCTTCCTTTTCCGCGGGGGCTTCGGCGTGGAACTCACACAGGAACACGTCCGCCTTGGAACGTAGGTCGCGAAGCAGCTCCCGCGCCTTCCGAAACGGACAGTCGATCGGGGCCATCCGTTCTCGCCCCTGAACCTGGAGCACCGCGTACCTGATCCCGCCCCGCTCGACGACGGTCCCCCCCACGCCGGGGAGCCGTCCCGGATAGTTGGCGGGACGCAGTAAGTGATCACGAGTCTCCAAGTACTCCCGGATTTCGCGATAGAACCAGACATGATTCCCGGTGGTGATCACGTCCGCGCCCGCGGAGAAGAGTTTCTCCACGGTGACCGGCTTGATCCCGTGCCCGTCGTCGGCATTCTCCCCGTTGACGATCACCAGATCCGCACCGGCTCTCTTTGCGAGCCCCTTTAGGCCGAGCGTGAGGGCACGCTGCCCGGGTTGACCGACGATGTCACCGACAAAGAGCACAGTTGTTCGTCGTCCCAACAGCAGCCCCCTCGCCCGCTCAGCGCGCGTACTCCACGACCCGGGTCTCGCGAATCATCGTCACTTTGATGCGCCCCGGATACCGGAGCTCGCTCTCGATCTGACGCGCAATGCTCTTCGCAATGTCGCGAGCTTGTGAATCGCTTACCTGTTCGTGGTTCACCATGATACGCAGCTCACGTCCGGCCTGGATAGCGTACGCCTTCTCCACGCCGTCGAAGTTCTCGGCGATGCGCTCCAAGTTCTCCAAACGCTTGATGTAGTTGTCGAGGGTCTCGCGCCGCGCTCCGGGCCGACTTGCGCTCAGAGCATCGGCCACCTGTACAATCACGCTCTCCATGCAGGTATGGGCCACGTCTCCATGGTGTGCGGCTATGCAGTTGATGATCTTCTCGTCTTCTCCGAGGCGCTTCGCGAGCTCCACCCCGAGCTCGACGTGATTGCTGTCGTCCTCCGTTTCGATTCCCTTTCCGACATCGTGAAGGATTCCGCCCCGTTTGGCCAGGTCACGATCCGCCCCGACCTCAGCGGCCAGCATCCCCGAGAAAATGGCGACCTCCCGGGAATGAGCAAGGACGTTCTGCCCGTAACTGGTACGGAACATCAGCCGGCCCAGCCCACGAATTCCTTCGGGCTTCATGTCATGTATGCCGAGGTCAAATACGACCTTCTCGCCCTCTTCATAGATGCTCTGGCTGATGTCCTGAGTGACCTTGTGGACCACCTCCTCGATACGCGTGGGGTGGATCCGTCCGTCCGAGACAAGCCGTTCCAGGCTCATCCGGGCGATCTCCTTGCGCACCGGATCGAAACAGCTGACCACCACCGCTTCCGGGGTGTCGTCGATTATGATATCGACCCCGGTCAGCGTCTCCAACGTGCGGATGTTTCGCCCTTCCCGGCCGATAATCCGCCCCTTCATCTCGTCGTTGGGCAAGCTCACCGAAGCGACGGTGACTTCCGCGTTCACGTCCGAGGCTATCCGTTGAATTGTCGAGACAAGAATCTCCCGTCCTTTTCTCTCCGCGGTAAGCTGAGTCTCCTGTTCGATCTTTCCGATGTAGCTCTGCGCCTCTCGCTTGGCTTCATCTTGCATGGAATCCATAATGAGGCGTTTTGCTTCATCAGCAGACAAGCCGGAGATCCGCTCCAGCTCCGCCCGTAGATGCTCTTCCTCTTGCTCTAGCTGGGTCTCGCGCTCCTGAATCTTCTTCTCGCGGTCGGCGAAGGATTGGGCCCGCCTTTCAACTTCTTCCGTCTTCGCCTCTAGGTTCTCTTCCTTCTGCAGTAGACGTTTCTCATACTTCTGGAGCTCGTTCCGGCGTTCTCTGAGTTCTTTCTCCTGCGCATTTCGTTCCCGTAACAGCTCATCTTTGGTTTCTAACAGGAGGTCACGCTTTACTGCGTCAGCCTCCTTTACTGCATCTCGTTTCAGTCTTTCAGCCCGTTGTTCCGACGACGAAAGTTGGAATTTGGCGTAAAGCCAACGAACGGACCAACCTAGTGTCAAACCTACGAGAAGAAGGACCGATGACCACAAGGGATTCATCATTTAGTCCTCCTCTGAGTTTAACTAACACAGTAGGGACAGGCGACGCGCTTGTCAAGGGTATGAAAATTTATACCAATCGATTACGTCCGTTATCCTTCGGGCGCCCCTCCCGTCCTTCACGCTTCGGAGCGCACCCGAGAGCACCGCCGTCCTCGAAGCTGTGCCGTGCTCTCTTGCTCAGCTCTGGGCACGCTCGCGTGCGCGCCCGAACGCCTCCACCGCTCGATCGAGATCCTCGCGGCTGTGCACCGCGGAGATCTGCACGCGGATCCGGGCCGCCCCTTTCGGCACCACCGGGTAGCTAAAGCCCACCACGTAGATCCCGTTCTCCAGAAGATCCGCCGCCATGTTCCCGGCGAGCGCCGCATCGCCGAGCATAATCGGTACGATCGGGTGCTCCCCTTCCGGCACGTCGAAGCCCGCTTCCCGCATGCGCTCGCGGAAGTATCGCGTATTGGCGAAGAGGCGCTCCCGCAGGGTGGAGTCTTTCTCGATCACGTCGAGCGCCCGCAGCGCCGCCGTCACGATCGGCGGGGCGAGCGTATTCGAAAAGAGATAGGGCCGCGAGCGCTGGCGCAACAGCTCGACGATCTCCGCGGAGGCGCTCGTGTAGCCGCCGCTCGCCCCGCCGAGCGCCTTGCCCAGCGTGCCGGTGACGATATCGATCCGGTCCATCACGTTGCGGTACTCGTGCGTGCCGCGGCCGTTCTCCCCCAGAAAACCCACGGCATGGCAATCGTCGAACATCACCATCGCCCCGTGCTCCTCCGCTAGGTCGCAGATGCGATCGAGCCCGGCAATCGTCCCGTCCATCGAGAACACCCCGTCGGTCGCGATCAGCTTCCGCCTGGCTCCGGAGGCTTCCCGGAGGCACCGCTCC
>PWGF01000293.1 GCA_003554375.1 Spirochaetaceae bacterium | reverse complement strand
GCTGAGCGCTGGCGGCACTCGCTGAGGCGCCGCGGGCCGCGGCTGAGCGTTACCGGCCCCGCTGGGGCGCTCCTGCCGTCTCTAGGCCGGGAAATCGATGGTGAAGCGTGCGCCCCCGCGTTGCGCGGCCGTGCCTAGATACCCTTGGCCGGAAGCGACTGCTCTGCCCGGCTCGACACGGATGGTTCCGCGGAGTTGGGCTACCAGCTCGGTGACCAGGAAGGTTCCGAAAGACGTGCCGCGCTTCCTCGCGGCGGTGTCGGAGGAGCCCGTGGGACGGGGAAGCCACGCGTTTTCGGCAATCCCAACCCCGTCATCCTCGTAGACGACCCGCGCATAAGCTCGCTTGCCCGGCGGCCCCTTCCGGGGCGGAGCCGGGCCCGGGCTCGAGTTGGCAGTAGCGTCCGCCGATACCTCCATCGGAGCTTTCCCCTCCGCTACCGGGGCCGAAGGCTCCGGCGAAGGCTCTGCGGTCGCGTTCGGACTTCTGGCGGCCTCTTCCTTAACCGGCCCCGCCCACACGCGGATGCGCCCTTCCTTCCGTCCCGGAAACCCGTGCTTAATCGAGTTGGTAACCAGCTCTTCCACGATAATCCCCAGCGCCGTGAGCTTCTCCGCCGACACTACCACCGGCTTCACCACCACCTCCGGCGTCACCTCCGCGTGAGCGCGGCCGGCAGCAAGGATGTCCGCAACCAGTGGAGGAAGAAACACGCGCAGATCGAGCTCGGAGGGATGCCCCGTCTCGTAGAGCGTGGTATAGAGGAGCACCATGCTCCGCGCCTGTGCGGCCGCGTCCTCCAGGACGCTCCGGCACGGTTCGTCGTGTTCGGTCGCCCGGAGCTGAAGCAGTGCCCGGAAGAGCTCCATATTGTTTTTGACCCGGTGGTGACTTTCGGTGAGCACCAGCTCCTTCTCCCGGAGGAGCGCTTCGATCCGGGCGTGACGCTCTCTCTGCTCGGTGATGTCGCGGCTGATCACCAGAACCGAGGGGCCTGCCTCGTCGTCCGGCAGGCGCATTGCCCGGTTCTCGATCCACCGCAACTCGCCCTCCGCGGTCGAGACCTGAACGGTGAGAGAGGACGTCTCGGTGCGGCGGTCCACGAGGTCCCCGAGCATGCTGCGAACTGCTTCATGCGCGTCTTCGGGCAGGAATTCGAACATGCTGCGTCCTGGGAGCTCGCCGCTCGGTAGGCCGACCGTCTCACCCTCAGCCCGGTTCGCGTACCGGTACACGCCGTGCTCGTCCACCAGGAAGATCGCGTCGAACGCGTTCTCCGTTATGGAGCGGAACATGCGCTCGCTCCGCTCGCGCTCCTGCTCCTTCTGCTTTGCCTCAAAGAGGCGGAACGCCATGTGAATCGACGCCAGGAGAACCGCTTCTCCCGAACCCTTGTCGATGTACCCGTACGAGGTTATGCCTTCGGTTCTTCCTACCGTCTCGGAGTCGGTGTGCCCGGAAAGGAACACCACCGGAACGTCGCGGTGCTCCAGGATACGCCGTGCCGCTTCGGTCCCGTCCATCCCGCTCCCCAGGTCGATATCCATGAGGATCAAGTCGACCTCGGGCGTGCGCTCCGCGGTCTCGACCGCCTCTTCCCCACTGTAAGCCATGACGACGCGGTACCCGTGTCGCTCGAGCGTTTTCTTCTCTCCCAGCGCCACGAGCCGCTCGTCTTCCACGAGGAGCAAGGCTTTCCGTTCCCGTTTTGACATGGTCTACCCTCCTGCTACGGACCGGGTATCGGACCCAATACGGTAAACATAACCGGGCCGGGTGGGGGGGCAAGCTGCGCCGGGGTTAATCTCTCTCGAATTCGCGGAGAGTTCGGCATCCGCGGCGTCGGACCAATCTGGGCCGTGACAAAGCCGGCCGGCGCCGTGGCACGGCGGTCCGGCGCTTGCGAGCGGGGCGGGCCGAAACCGGACCAAGGCGGGAGTCACTTCGCCGAATCAGGCCGCTCACAACGGAAACTCCAAGACGACACGTACCCCGGGCCCGCCGCCGGGCTCCCGGTCTTCCCGGGCCCCCCGGGTCTCACCGGCTTTCCGGACTTCCCGGGTTTGACGGGGGCCCCCGGATTCGCGGTCGCCCAAGCGCTCGGCCCGACCCGGCGCTTCCGTCCGGATCGTGCCGCCTATCTGAGCGACCAGCTCCTCGACGAGCTGAATGCCGAAGCCGGTACCCCCTTCGGCCGATCGGCCTTCCGCGGAACCGAGACGGAGGCGCTCAGGCAGTCCTCGGCCGTCGTCCTCGTAGACAAGCATCGCGCCCGTAGCGGGTTTGGGCGGGATTTCTCCATGTTCGGTGGGGTCGGCCATGGCGGATTCAGCCGGAACCTCTTCGGGCAGGCCGGAGTCGGCCATGGCGGACTCCGGCGGGATCTCATCGGCCTCGCCGGGGTTAGGTCCGACGGATTCGGCTATCGCAGGTTCCGCGCCGGCACTTTCCACACCGAGCCTCGCCGCGTTTTCGGAGCTTTCCGCGGCGGGCCCCGCCCATAGGCGAATCCGTCCGGTCGCGCGGCCGGCAAAGCCGTGCTTAATGGAGTTGGTGATGAGCTCCCCCACGATGAGCCCGAGAGGGGCGAGCTTCTTCGCCGGCACTATGACCCGATCGATCTTCACCTCCTGCTCGATCCGTTCCTCACCTCGGCCGGCCGCCACGATCTCTTCGATAAAGCCAGGCAACCACTCCCGGAGGTCGAGCTCGAAGGAGTATTCGGTCTGGTAGAGCTTGGTATAGAGGAGCATCATGCTTCGCGCTTTGTCCGCCATATCTTCCAGCACGCTTCGGCACGGCTCGCTCTGTTCATCCGCGCGTATCGAAAGGAGGGAACGGATGAGCTCCATGTTGTTCTTGATCCGGTGGTGGCTCTCCCGGAGCACCAGCTCTTTTTCGCGGAGAAGCTTGGTGATCCTCTCCTCGCGTTCACGGCGTTCGGTCAGGTCGACGCCGAGGGAGGTGACCTGATCGGGCCCGTCTTGTGTGTTGAGGGTCGGCACGTTGGCCCACCATACCCACCGCCGGGCTCCGCCTTTCGTCAGGATAGCGTTTTCGTGGTGCCAGTGTTCCCTTCCGCGCTCGCCTGAAGCCAGGGCACCGAACACCTCTCGAACGTACTCCCGTTCGTCTTCCGGGATCGACGTATCGATCCAGTTTCGGCCTAAAAGCTCTCCTTCGGTCCATCCGGTGAGCTCGAGTAGGCAGTCGTTTACAAACGTGATGTTTGCTTCCCGGCCCAGCGAAACCACCAGGAGGGGAGCGTGCTTGAGCGTGGAACGCCAGTTCTCTTCGGCGCGCGCCAACGCTTGCTCGGTGCGTTTGCGCTCGCTGACGTCGACGACGCTCACCAGAACGCGCGAGTAGGTCTCTTCGTGGCCGGAAACAACCGCCCAATGGACTTGCACGTCCAGCGGCCGGCCGTCGAGCGTGCGGTGGCGCTTCTCGACGTACAGCTCCGTGCGCCCCTCCGCCACAGCGATCGGGGCCTCCATAAACCCCTCGAACGACTCCTCCGAGAACACGGTGGTGATGCCGGCAAGGAACTCCTCCTTGGAGCGAGCGCTGTACTGGCGGAGGGTCGCCTCATTCACGTCGATTACCCGAATAATACTCGCGAGCTCTTTGACCACCTCCGGGTTCGCCCGGAGGAAGCCCTCGAAGTCCCGGATCCCGGCCGCTTTGAGTTCCTCCATCCGGGCTTTCACCTGAGAGAAGTCCTCCTCCCAGAGGGAGATCGGAGAGCTCTCGAACAACGAGCGATATCGGGTCTCCTGCTCGCGGAGCTTCTCCGCTGTCTGTGTCCGTTCCACGATCTCCCCGATGAGCTGTGCCTGGGAGTGGATCCGCTGCTTGGCCAGCTCGACAATGAAGTGGGGCCGGGAGGGATAGGCTTTCGCTCGCTCGGCAAGCTCCTCGGCGGAGACTCCGTAGCGCTCGGCAAGCTCGCGCAGCCGTTCCGGGTCCCTTGGCGGATCGCCGTACCCCACGCTGATTGCGCCGATCGTCTCGCCGCCGGCCTTGATCGGAACCGCGTACAGGTTGATGCCGCCCTGACAGGGGATGTCGATCGGCGTGTTGCGTTCCATAGCGGGGCGGGCCGCCTCCTCCCAACACGACTCGTGGCAGATCCACTTTCCACACCGCAGCGCTTCGCGGTTGTCCTCGGCTCCGCACCGTTCGCGCGAGACAGCGTCCATGAACCGGCACCACGCCGAGGAGAATATGCCGAAGGCGTAGTCGCCGTTGCGCTCGTAGATCGCCGCGGAGGTCTCCAGAAGCGCAAGCGGCTCGTGGACAATTCGGCTGAGCGTCTCCTTCCCCACGCCGTCCAGAATCACCCGGCAATCGTTGAGCTCCGTCAGGTCACCGTACGGCGGGGCGGGATCGCGGGCGATGTCCGCCGACTGAGCGCACTCGGATCCCGGCATGCGTGCGTGCTCCTCGGCCCGACGGCTGTCCCCGGAGGCGCCGGCGGTACCTGCTCCGCTTCCGGCCGTCTCACAATCCAGTGCTTCGGGCGCCGGCGGTCGTCCCCGTCCGGGGGAAAGCATCCACTCGATGTGCTCGAGCTCCTTCCGCTTCGCGTGCTCGTTCTGCTTGGCTTCGAAGAGGCGAAACGCCATCTTGACCGCCGCGCTAAGCACCGCCGGTCCCGAGCTCTTGTCAATGAAGCCGTATGAGGTGATTCCCTCGGTTTTCTCTACGGTGTCCGTATCGGTCCGTCCCGACAGAAAGACAATCGGGAGGTCGTGCTTCTCCAGGATCCGACGAGCCGCATCGGTTCCGTCGATGTCGCTTCCCAAGTCGATGTCCATGAGCACAAGGTCGACTTCCGGGGTACGGTCCACGGTCTCCACGGCTTCCTCGCCGGTAAACACCAAGACAACCTGATACCCGTGGCGCTCGAGCGTCTTCTTCTCACCCAGGGCGACAATCCGCTCGTCTTCTACCAGGAGGAGAGTCTTCCGGCCGTCCGTTCCTCGCTGTTCTCCCTGTTCCTCTGTTTGTTCGTGCGACATGCTTACCTCCACGTGCGCGGGACGGCACGTGCCGAGAACGGAGCAGGTGCTGCAGGAGGAAAAGGATGCGAGCACCGCATCTCCGCACCCGCCGCAATCGCGGAACCGTTTCCTTTTGCACAAGTTTCTCACAGTACGGGCGGACGGGCAAGCTGACGGAGCCTGTCCAAAGCGCGCACAGCGCCATCTGAGCGGACAAGAGCCGGCCGGCGTTCAGAGGCGCTTGGTAGTACGTGAGCTGCCTGAACGCTGTCTATAACCTGAGCGCTGTTTGACTCGCAGGAGCCGGTCTCGTACGCTATCCTAGCATTTTCGCGGCTGTTGTCGGGGAACGGCGGGAGATGACCGGGCGATCGCCCGGATCAAGTAAGAGGACGAAGGACCGGCGGGAGTACGCTCATGCATTGGAGGCCTTCGGCACCGGAAGAGACCGGGACCTCAGGCGCGGCAAGAAAGGCGCACCGTCGCCCGGCCCCGGAGGTGCGCATTCTTCGCGTAATCCTCGGCCTCTACATACTCCTTGCGCTCCTCCTTGCCGGCCTCAACTACGGCTATGTCGACCGTGCCCCACCGGGTGTCGCCGAGTTGATCGCTGGCGCTTGGCACTTCTACGAAAACGAGTTCAAAACGCTCATCATCGTGATTGCCGCCGTACTCACGCTCAGGACCACCGGAGCCCGCGGAGCGCGCGGCACGCTCGATGCTCTGTCTGTTCAACGGCTTCGCTTCGGAGGTATTCGCCCCCGCTTTTCCCCTTATAGGGCGGCGGAAGTCAGCCGGCCCGCGGCTTCTGAAGGCTTTTGCCGCTCTTCGCCGGATTCTCCTCGCGATCTCCGTCTTGTTTACGATCTATTGGGTGCTGCGGCTTCTGGGAGCCTCGTGGGGAGCTGCGCACAGCGTAGTGGCAACGGCGGAGCTTTCCATCTATCTGGTGGGAGAGCTTCTTGCGGCAATGTTCCTGTGGATCGCGTTTACAGGAAGGGGATACTGCTACTACTGCCCGCTCGGCACGGTTCTGGCCGGGATAGCACGGCTTGCGGGCCAGAAGATCGTCACCGACCGGACACGGTGCATACGCTGTGGTGCATGCAATGAAGCCTGCGCGCTTTCCATCGATGTGCAGCGCCATGCAGAGAAAGCCATACCGGTCGTGGACACCCGGTGCGTGGGCTGCGGACACTGCGTTGACGCGTGTCCGACGCGCACCCTCTGCTATTCCACGGCGTTCATCGATCGGCGCCGAAGGGTGCGTGGACGATGAGGCTCATCCAGGGTAGTTCCGTGGAAGAGAATGGCCAAAATCTCCTTTCTGGAGAGCCGGAGCCGTGTTACCCTGACAGCTCGAATCTAAGCCTCGTGGGGGACGGCAATGAAGAATCTCAGATTGGGCGTGAAACTTATCGGCGGCTTTCTGATAGTCGCCCTTATCGTTGTGATCGTCGGCGTAATCGGACTGGTCGGCGCCGGACAGCTCGCCGACGGTATCGAGGAAGTCGGCGTCGTACGCCTTCCCAGCGTAGACAGGCTCTACCAGACGGAGGTCGCCACGGATGAGCTGATGCTGGCACAGCGCTCGCTTCTCTCCGGGCTCGTGGTCGCGGAGGACCGCGCGGAGTACATGGCGGACTGGCACAGCGTGCGCGAGGAGCTTTACGTGCATTGGGAGGCGTTTTTGGAGCTTCCGGCAACGGATGAGGAGGTACGGCTCAGTAACCAGTTCGAGGACCAGCTTGGCGAGTGGGCGGAGGTCAACGACGAGTGGCTCGAGCTCACTCGGGAGTTCGAGGAGATCGGAATCCTCGATCCCGGAGACCTTGTAGAGAATCTCCAACAGTTCCGCGGGGACCACTATGAGCTCGAGCTCAACGTAGCGCTCATGCTCATGGCGGATGAGACGCTGCCGCATGGCGCGGACGATCCCACCGCGTGTAACTTGGGGCGGTGGCTCGTTGAGTTCGAGACGGACAACGAAGAGCTTGCGGGACTTCTCGAAGATATGCATGAGCCGCACGACCGGTTCCACCATCTGGCGGGGGAGATCGAAGCGGAGTACGAAGCGGGAAACGAAGCGGCAGCCATGGAGCTCCACGACGAGATGATGGCGGTATCGGATGAGGCCCTTGATTACTTCGACGAGCTGATCGCTTTCGCCGAGGAAGTGGCGGCGCTGCGGGACGAGATAACGGAGCTTGCGCTCGGCCCTATAGACGAACGGGCGCAGGCAGCGTGGGATACGCTCCACGAGCTGCAGGCAATCAACGCAGAGATCGCCGAAGAAGAGGTCGCCGCGGCGGAGGCTGCGGTAGATGCGGTTATGTTGATGGTTGTTGTCGGGATGATTGTGGGCGCGCTCTTGGCCGTGGTGCTCGGTCTGATCCTCACCCGCGGGATTACCAAGCCGGT
>PWGF01000205.1 GCA_003554375.1 Spirochaetaceae bacterium | reverse complement strand
GCGCGGATCGCGCCCGAGGTGGGTCAGGACGTTGAAGGCGATGTGCCCGACGAGGTTGGCGGGGCGGAAGCCGGGCTCGATTTCGAAGCCGGCGCTGTTGCGGGCGGCGGCGATGGCGGCGACGGTGGTGGTGCCGGTGCCGAGGAACGGGTCGAGGACGAGATCGCCCCGGAGCGAGTACATACAAATCAGGCGGTAGGCGAGCTCGAAGGGGAAGGCGGCGCTGCGTGCGCGGGTTTCGTCGTTCTGGAGGCGCTGGGGGGTGCCTTTGAAGTCCCAGATGTCGGAGAACCACTCGTTGCGCTCTTCCCAGAAGAAGGCGCTCCGGCGGCGGCGCTCGCGCTCGGCGGGGGAGGGGAAGCGGCGCTTGCCGCCGTTCCGGAATATGAGGATGTGCTCGTGCTCGAGGGTGACGTACGCCCCGGCGGGGAGCATCCCGGAGCCCATGAACTTGTTGGGGGCGTTGGTCTGCTTGCGCCAGAGTACGAGGGGGAGCGAGGAGAGGCCGAGCTCTTCGCAGGCGCGGGTGATGCGGGCGTGGTTGGCGTAGCGGCGGAAGTCGTCGCCGAGGGTGCGCGTGGCGTCGCCGATATTGATGCACAGGAAGGCGCCGGGCTTGAGGACGCGCGCGCACTCGCGCCAGACGGGATCGAGGACGCGGTGCATGAGCTCGAAGGCGCGGGGTGCGTCGGTGTTGTCGAGCGCGTCGGCGACGGCAGGGTCTGCCTGGGCGAAGACGCCGTCCCACATCTCGATCATGGGGTAGGGCGGGGAGGTCACGACGAGATCCACGGAGCGATCGGCGAGCGGGGACATCTCGGCAGCGGACTGGATGTGGACGGCGTGGGTGGTTTGGTCGGACGAGGCGGCCCGGCGGGCGTCGGTGGAATGGGCGGCGTCGCCGGTGTGGGAGGACGAGGCGGCCCCGGCGGCGTCGGTGGAATGGATGGCGTCGCCGGTGTGAGGGGCTTGGGCGTGTTGGTCGGGCCGGCCGTAGTCGTCGAGGGGGGCGGTGTGGGCGTGCTGGGCGGTGCCGCCGGTGTGGCCGGGCCGCGTGGCGTCGGTGGAGTGGGCGGTTGGAGTTGGGTCGGCGGAATCAGCGGAGTAGCCGGAGTGGGCGGTTTGGTCGGAGTGGTCCATGGCGGGCGTAGGGTAGCAGTTGGGGCGGGCGGGCGTCAGTAGGGGGGACCGCGAGGCTGGTAGCGAGGCAGGGTCGGTTGTAGCGGGGAGGGCGCGGAGCGTTAACCCGGCGGCGGCCGGGCGAGTGCCGGTACCGCGGCGCACGGCGGTGCGCGTGGTGGTGGGCCGAGCCGGTACCCGGGGGGCGGCGCTGTGCCGGGGCTTGGGCGGCACCCCATCCTTTCGGCTTGTGCGTTCGCTTCTATGTCCGGCCCAGCGGTTGCTGTCGCAGCATGGAGACGCCGGCGAGCGAGGGGAAGTCGCGGTCGCGGTGTAAGACGATGAGATTCGAGCGGATTGCGGATTGGGCGATGAGGCAATCGATGCTGGAGCGTACCGTGAGGCCGTGTCGGCGGGCAGTTCGATAGAGATTCGCCGCCTGGTCGAAGAGGTCCAACGGCATGGGAGACTCAACGAAAAGGCCGGTGCTTAGGATCCTACGGATGCGCCGGAGGTGGTCCTCCCGACGGATGCCTTGCAGGAGCTCCTGGTATATGGGCGGGCACAGCACTCGTTCATCGGCGGCGCATATTGAGCGCAAGTCGAACGGGTCGTTCCTGCTGAAGTGGGCAATCCAGGCCGAAGTGTCAACGAGATACACCGCGGTCCTCCCGCATTTCCGAGAGGCTCCCTTCCCAGATATCGCTGCCCGCGTATGAATCGATCTTCTCGAAGGTCCGTCTACGAAGCACTTCCCGCAAACACTCGTTTACGGTCTCCGAGTAGGTTTTCAAGCCGAGCTCGCGCTTTGCCGTCTCGAGCAGCTGTGTGTCAACCACAAGATTCGTGCGTTTCATGTGTATAGTGTACCAGCGCTTCGTGTGCCCGGCAACGGCGCGTGGGCCGAAGGGCAGGGATCGATCGGCGCTGCCGCGGCGAGGGCTTGCCGCGAAGGTGGGCGGCTTCGCTTTCCGGGCCCGGGAGCGGCACGCGTGCTGCCCGCACGCGTTTGAGCGCACGGGCGCCGGCCCCGGCGGCTTCCGGACGGGCAACTGCATTCAAGGTCCATCGGAGTGCGGCCCACAGGGGCAGGAGTTGGCGTCTCCGGATGCAGGCGGCGAAGGGGCGATGGCGCGCAGCTCCTCCGCCAACCGGAGGAGCTCGTCCTCGATGAGGCGGTAGTGCGTCCAGTATCCCCGCTTTTCGCCGCGAACGAGCCCGGCCTCCCGGAGCACCTTGAGGTGCTGGGAGACGGCGGCGTCCGAGATGGCGAGCTTCCGTGCTATCGCTCCGACGCAGAGGTCGTCCTTCAGCAGGCGGAGCATCCGCAGCCGGTTCCGGTCGGCTACGGCTTTTAGCCGGGGAGCCAGGTGGCTCACGTCGTTTTCAGGCATGGCGTTTGACTCTAAGCAGTTGGTGGAAATTCCATGGCTCGGCGAGGGGCGGGCCCTTTCCCTGCTTGAACTGCGGGAAAGACGCCTTGTCGAGGCCACCCGCTCCCTACGAACCCTCGGATTGGTTCCCTATACTGGTGCGCTTGAGTTCGGCAATGCGCTCCCGTACCCCTTGGGCTTCCTTCTCCAGCTGATCCAAGTACTCTTCCAGACCTTCGATCTGCTCTTCGGCCGTGAGGTAGTGCCGCGTGAAGCCGTGCGGAGATTCGTGGGACTCACCGCATCCACACGAGTGGCCACACTCCTCTTGTTGCGTGTGGCCGTGACCGTGGCAGCAGCATCCGGAGTGTCCGGTCGGCCGACGAGGGCTGCAACAGCACATGTGGCATCCACAGCAACCGCAACACCCACAGCAGCAGCTCATGCCCGGGGCTCCATGACCGGCGTGAGAACAACAGCAACATCCGTTCACAACGTCCTCCTACGCACAAGGCGAGCACCGCCCGCTGCACGATGCCCGCATGCTTCGTACGGATTAATTCAGTATAGTCTAAAATGGATCATAGTCTACTTATACGGATAGCGTCAAGATGAGAGAGTCGGCGGCCCACGGCGAACGCGGTTGGACACTGCAGCCGAAAGCGCGGCGGCGATTGCCCGCTCTTTGTGGCCGCCTGCGACCGTGATAGCGCGCTGGTGAGGGTGGGGGGTGAGTACTCCTTTCATCGTCTTAGTGCCGCCGTTCTGCAACCGTACTGGTCCAACTGCGTCTGCCTTGGTCTGGGGCCATGTCAGGAGCCGGAGGCAGTCTGAGTTCGCCAGCTCTTCACGTCCGCAATCCGCCCATCGATCAGGAGTAGCGTGTAGTCACTTATTCGCTTGGCCTGCTGCGGATCGTTCGTAGCCATGATGACCGTAGCGCGCTCCGTCGCGGAGCGCACGACCCCTTCGAACCAAGCCGTGGTATTGGGATCGAAGCACCACCCGGGATCGTCCAGGAGAATGATGGCGGGATCTCGAATCCAAGCTCGGGCAATACTCACCATCTGAGCGCGAGGTGTGGAGAGCTCGTCCACCTGGTGATCGAGGTAGTCTCCGATTCGCCGTTCCAATGCGAGCTGAGACAAGACGTCACGAGCTGTCCGGTACAGGGCGTGGCGGTCACGAACGCCGTCAACGCGAAGGGGATACGTGATGTTCTGCAGCACCGTACCGGGCAGAAGCGTGGGGCGTTGAAAGACGAAGCCCACGTGGCGACGTACTTCCGCACCGTCTAGATTGGGATCGAAGATACTGATACCGCCGACGCGGATATCCCCCCGATACGTTGCCTCCGCATTTCGAGGGAAGAGGAGGTTCAGGGCTCTGACAAAAGAGCTCTTACCGCTTCCGGAGGGGCCGATGATGGTCGTAACCGAGTACCGAGGGATGCCTACGGTGATCCCGGTGAGCGCGGGCTTGCAATCGTAGTAAAGGCTGAAATCATCGAGCTCGATGAAAGCACGCGTAGTCGGATAGTAGTCAGACTCCGAAACCGCGTACGTTCGCATAGGCGTTCCCCGCTCGGCTCCATCTCCCATGTCCATCATACCACCGGTCCGGGCTTCCGTGAACTCGGTGTTTTTCGCAGTGCAAACGCAGTTGGACACCTCGCCTGGAAGTGCGGCGGCGAGCGGGCGGTCGTGGGCGCTTGCCGGGGCCCCTGGTGGCGTGGTGAGCCGGCTGAGTACTCGCTTCAGCGGCTTTCGGCCGCCGCCGTCGAACCGTACTGATCCAACTGCGTTTTCCCTGGTGTCTTTCGGTGGTGGCGGAAGAGGAAGGGGGAAATCGACAAATTGTCAAGAATCGTTTGAGTTTTCTTGTTTTGCGCGGTATTTTTTCTCTCCCAACCTCGGAGCCGGGATGCCCGTTCCGGCGGGCTTTGTGAGCGGCCCCGGTTTCGTCGCCGCCGGGTGCTCGGGAGTCCGTGGGGTGCCGGGCGGAGCCGTTTCGTGTCGCGGCTGCAGCCGCCCCGGCGAAACTCGAAGGGGGACTCAGCGCAGACCACGGGAAAGGAGATTCTGGTGAGCACAACGACAACCACGGCGGAACCACAAGAAGAGCGAATCACGGAGCTTCTCGAACGCCTCGGCGTTCAGTTCTCTCGGTATGACGGCATGAAGGCGGTACGGCAGCAGGTGGAGGCGCACAAGTATCTTCTGTGCGCGGAGCATCAGGCGAGATTCGATTGGCAGGAAGCCTTCGTTTCGTGGAAAGTCAATGTGCTGATCCCGGTTCGGGACGCCGTGGCTCGTCCGGAGGGGCGCTGGGCCTTTCTTCGCAAGCCGCTCGGCGACCTCTATCTGGAGGTCTGCGACCATTGGCACTTTCTCAAGCAAGACGATCCCGCGATCCGCGCGCCTGAAGCGGCGGAAGATTTCGCGCTTCGTTTCGGGAGTCGAATTGCCGGTGCGATTGCTCGAAACTTGGTAAAGCCCATTGCGCAGCTCTTTGCGCCACGCGCGATGGTACCGATGAGCACGATCGAGGAGAGCCTGGTGGAGCTGGGAACGGACCCGGATCGCGATCTCCCGCCGCGAAATCGCCTTGATCCCGACGACATGCGAGACCAACAGCCGCGGGCCGGCTAGCGAAGCACTACGCAAACACGGTGTACCATACCCACATGTACCGAGGCGACTCGATGGAGCCGAGCCTACCGCTCTACCGTGACTCTGACCTCTATGCTGCGCAACACGTGGAGGTCACCGAGGATCTCCCCTTCTGGGGCCGGCTGGCCGCCCTGATCCCCGGCCCGGTGCTCGAGCTGGGGTGCGGGGACGGGCGCGTAAGCCGGTACCTGACCGAGCGGGGGCACGCGGTGGTCGGCGTCGACAACTCCCCTGAGCTACTTGGCTTGGCGCGGACAAGCGCGGCTTCAAGCTGGGGCGGCGCGGCGGCTCGTTTCGAGGCCGGCGACGTGCGAAAGCTGGAGCTACCGGGGCATTTTCGGTTGGTCATCGCTCCCTTCAATCTCGTTGGCCACATGATGGACTTCACCGATCTGGTCGCGGTGTTCCGCTCCGCGGCCCGCCGGCTTGCGCCGCAACCGAACGCTCCCGGTGGACTCCCTTCTCGGTTCGCGTTTCACGCGTTTGCTCCACGACCGGAGCAGCTCGATCGTACCCCGGGAGCCGTCTCGTTCCGTGGTACGGTGAGAAGGCAAGCGCACGTGCGCGACCGTGATTCGGGAACCTCCGGTTCAGCCGCGTCGGGTTCAGGCCGGAGTGGTTCTGAGCAACCCGGTTCGGGCCGGTTCGATTTGCATCGGCCTGACTCTCAGGAGCTCGAGTGGTACGAGGCGGCGAGCTTCGAGCCGGCAACGAAGCTCCTGCGGTTACGCTGGTTCTTCATCGGCGAAGCGGAGACGCTTGAGCGCACGCTCACGCTTCGGGTGTGGTGGCCGCATGAGCTTGTCCAAGCGCTCCGTGCGGCCGGGTTGCGCGTCGAGTGGACGGGTGGTGATTTCGACGGCTCACCGTTCACGCCGGACAGCGAGCACGCCGTCTTTGTAACGCAGCTCGCAGGCGAGCGAGACTGCGGTGGGCGCTATCGCCGGCGCCGAACAAGCGGATCGGGGTATCCCAGCTCGTCGAGCTCGTCGAGGAGATTGGCCAGATGGTCCTCGGGTACGTTGTAGACGACGACTCGCGCAACCTCCCCTGCCTCTTCGATCTCCGCGGATATACCGTGCTGCGACAGCTCGCGCTGAGTGCGCTCGGCGGTCTCCGCCGTCCCGTAAGAGCCGATCTGTACCGTGACGGCCCCCTCCTCGGGCGGGGTAATCGCCGCGTGGTTTTCATCCGGCATCGACAGCACGTGCAGCTCTACCTCCGCAAGGCCGGTGCCCATCATCTTGATCTCCTGGGCTGCCCGGCGAGAGAGGTCGATGATACGGTCATCGACGTACGGACCACGGTCGTTGATTCGCACCTGGACTGTGCGGTCGTTTGACCGATTCACCACTTTCACTTCAGTCCCGAAGGGGAGCTCTTGGTGCGCCGCGGTAAGCTCATTCATGTCGTAGCGCTCGCCGTTGGCGGTGAGACGGCCGTGGAACGGCTCGCCGTACCAGGATGCCACGCCCACTTCGAACGGCTCACCATCGCCGGACTCGACCTCGCCCTCGGCCATCGTTTCTTCGGGGGCGAGCGATTGGGGCCGACTCGACGCGAAGGTCGGCTCAGGGATCCGAGCGTTGCCCAATTCCGGACCGCTTGTCTGGGGGTGACCGAGAGCGGCTACGATGGTACCGAAGGCGGCGATCGCAAGAGCCGGAATGACAAGCTTCCGGATGCAGTGCGCAGCCGACCCGAGCGCCGGCCGGCGAAACGCCGGTACGGCAAGTATAGGACCCTTTTGCGCCGGCATGTGCCGGCATCGCCGCAGTCTCGTACGGCTCATCTTCCTCTCCACGTACTGCCTCCCGGTTCGAGTATCGGATCAGGTACGAGTATGCTCAAGGCTGTGCCGGTGACTCCCTCGATTGCACAAGACGAGTGGTCCCGTATATGGTACGGACTACATGAGTCGCAAGAGTAAGGCGCCCACGCACTGGGCGGACAACTACGCCGAGCGTGTCATCAGGGAGAAGGGGCCGCTGGACAAGGATAAGAAGCGCCGATACACGTGTGCGTCCGGAATCACGCCGTCCGGTACCGTCCACATCGGGAACTTCCGGGAGATCATCTCGGTGGACCTGGTGGTCCGCGCGCTCCGCGACCGCGGCGTGCCGGTGCGCTTTATCTACTCATGGGACGACTACGATGCGTTTCGGAAAGTTCCCAAGAACATTCCGGAGCCGGACGCCTTTCGGGAGTATCTCCGTATGCCGATCACGCGGGTGCCGGACCCGTGGGACCGGCATGACAGCTATGCTCGCGCGCACGAGATGGAGCTGGAGACGCT
>PWGF01000330.1 GCA_003554375.1 Spirochaetaceae bacterium | reverse complement strand
GCCGGCGCTGACGTTGCCGCCACAAGCCGCAATCTGAACGCCATGGATGCCTAGCCCTCCGGCCCCGTGGATTACGACCGTGTCGCTAATTCCAAGATGGCCTTGGCCGATAAGGCTGTGGTACATGCACGCGACCGCATCCGGCAGAATTGAAGCATCTTCAAAACCGACTGAATCCGGCAGTTCCACCAGATTTCTCTCAGGAACGACCACGTACTCTGCGTGACCACCGTCCCGTTCAAACCCAATTCTTTCCTTGTACGGGCACCGGTGAGCTTGGCCTGTGCGGCAATGCATGCACCCCCCGCACGTTACATCCAGGCACACTGTGACCCGCTTCTCTTTCAATGACGGAGTGGAGCCCGCTCCCACCTGATCTACAACCCCCGCGATCTCGTGGCCCGGGATACGCGGAAGCACTCCCAGATCCCAACGCCCTTCAAGCAGATGAAGATCCGTACTACACAAGCCACTCGCTATAACGCGCACGCGCACCTCACCCGACTCCGGCTCCAACACGTGGCGCTTGGCTAACTCAAAGCGACCTTGGTATTCCCTAATCTCTACTGCATCCATGTAAGCTTGGGACATCCGTTGTACTCCTGTCTCCGCACTCACCTTGAGCGCCGAGCCTTTTCGAGGGCCCTCAAATGCCTGGACCGCTAATGCTTGAGCCCGCTTTCGGCTCCGTCAGGCGAAATCTCTGCCAGCCGCCGCTCTACATCCGGACGCGGCGGCGACCAGATGTCTAGAGCTAAGACGTAATCGGTAAGCGCCTTTCCTCCATGCTCTACGTTCGACGGAATATACGCGAACTCCCCCGGGCCAAGCTCCTTTTCCTCATCACCGACCCGCATTCGAATCCGCCCTTCGAAGACGTACGTTATCTGTTCACTCTCGTGAGCATGTGACTTTGGCCCGTCATTCTGATCTGCCCCACCGACACTCTTCCCGCTTTCGTGAAGTCCAAACATCATATTGCCCAACCGGACGCCACGGCGAGTCATCCCTGCCGGGAGAGTTTCGTTCGGCTCAGTGTCCTTCACCATGTCCGACCAAGAATAGAACGGCATACATCTGCCTCCTTACCAAAAGGCGTTCTCTTCAGAAGAAAGATTGGATCCAACATCCAATATCCATTAGCATACCTTGGAAACTGACAGCTGTCAATGGGTTAATCCGCGACTTTCTATCGGAAGACGATAATGATCTATGCGCGTCGTGGAACTTGAACCCGTTCGATTCGCCGGACACTCTGAGCCGCTCCCTCCCGTCATATCAACACAGCCACAGGGAAATGTAGGCTAGTAGCAGTCCCATTTTTCTGGTTCTGTTCTTCTTGTGGACGTTGCGCATAAGTGGAAAACGCTTTTAGATGCGGATCGTCCAACTCGCGAGTAAAGGGGGCAGCGAGTTCGCAGGTGAAGTGGTGGCGATGGTCCATTCTCCATATCAGCCGGTAGTCGATCAGCCGGTAGTCGCGTGAGCTTTCGGGCACAGCACCACTACTGGTACGGCAGCGGTGCAACGCTTGTCGTCCGGACACCGGCGGCCAGTGGCGCAGATTGCTCCCTCACAGCGACGTCGAGCTCACGGGACTCACGGGAGGCGTCTCGTGATTCCGAATGCTACCCCGGGATAAGGACTACTCGTTTCGAACGCTCGGAAGAATACAGACGGGCGTGGGGGCATAGACTGAACTCTTCTGTGTGAGCATGCCCGTGTCGACATCAATGGAAAAAACGGCAACTAGGTCGCTGTCTTGGTTGCCAACGATCAGAACGTCGCCGTAAGGATGGACTGCGAAGCCACGCGGTGTCTTTCCACCGCTTTGTTGATGCCCGACCAGGTGAAGGGTTCCATTTTCAGGCGCTATCTCGTATATGGCCAAACTGTTATGACCGCGATTTGAAGCGTAGAGAAACCGCCCTTCCGGATGAAGCCGCACTTCAGCACACGTATTTTCTCCGAGAAACCCCCCTGGAAGAGTGGAGACCGTACCGATTTCCTCAAATGCGGCGCAATGAGGTTCGTACGTGAAGGCAACGAGAGTTGAATCGAGCTCGTTCACAGCATACGCGTAGTGACCGGAAGGATGAAATACCAACTGACGCGGCCCTGCCCCGGGCCGAATCGAGACGTCGGCCTCTTCGTTCGGAACGAGTCGACCTTCGGCTTCGTCAAACCGGTAAGCCTTTACTCTGTCTACGCCAAGGTCTGGTACAAAAACGTACTCTTCATCCGGCGAAAACACCGCGGAATGAGCGTGCGGCCCAGCCTGCCGCCGTGGATCAACACTCATACCATGGTGTTGGTGAAAATCGGCTATCTCGCCGAAGCTTCCGTCGGCAAGAACAGGAAAAAGCGCGACACTTCCGCTCATGAAATTCGTCACCACAACGTAGTTGCCGTTGGAGTTAATGGTCAGGTGACATGGATCCGTACCGTGGGTTTGTTTGCGATTCAAGAGCTTTAGCTCTCCTGTACTCTCGTCCGCTGCAAAAGAGCTAACAGTGCCCGTGGGCTGCCCCTGATAGGTCTTCAGCTCGTTGACGGCATACACATATGTGCCGCACGGGCCGGCTATCAGGTACGAAGGGTTCTTCACTTTCGACGTTACCGAGTACGGCTGCAACTCTCCCTTTGAATGGTTGAGCTCAAAACAGTGTATACCTTCACCCTTTCCTTCAAGGATCTCGCCAGTGCCGAATCGGATAGATTGCGTAAACGTCCCAACATAGATCAGCGACTTGTCATCCATATGCTCTCACCTACTACGATTCTCCGGGATTCCGCGGCTGTGCTCCATCCGACATCCCCCGAAAGGTCTTGGCCTTGTCATGCAAAGGTATTATTGTATACTGTATCCAGGACTCATGAGTCAAGGAGTGGGGATGACAACCAACGGCCAACCTCAATCAAGCACGACAACAGACCGCCCAGCACAGTCAAACACCATTTCGCAAGCCTATAGAAGCGTCCAGGACATTGTTTTCTCTACTTTAAAGGACGAGATCCTATCCGGCGCGCTCCAGCCCGGCGCATCTCTGAATACCCTAGAACTCTCGAAACGCCTCGGAGTAAGCCGCACTCCAATCCGCGAAGCGCTCAATCGACTGGAGGCCATAGGCTTGGTCGACCGAGAACGCCACCGGGGGGTATTTGTTAGACGCATCTCCATGAACGAAATGGTCAGCGTCTACTGCATTCGCGCCGCGCTCTTCGGAATCTGCTCTCGGTTGGCCGCCAGGAGACTGACAAACGCTCAGAAACATCGGCTGTTCGAACTCTGTGAGAAAATGGAAGCCTGTTTGCACCCTTACGACTACGACAAACTGCTGGAGTACAATGCGGAGTTTCACGGGATCATAAGCGAGGCTTCAGGATCAGCGGACCTGAAGAGCCTGATCGAACAGTACTATCATCGAAGCACTCAATACCGAGCTTTGTCACTCGAGCTCAAGGGCCGCGGTTACGAAGCATGCAGGGAGCACCGCCAGATAGTTGAAGCTCTTACCACTGGAGATCCGGAAGCAGCAGAGTATTACTCGCGTGAACACTACTTCACGACAGCACGACGAATCGCCGAGCTACTTGGAATTGAGATAGATGTTTAGCGAGAACATGAGTGGATGTCACTGATCTCAAGGCCTTTCTCGCTCCAAGAGTCATCTCTGGAGCCCGGTTGTCAGGTCCATACGTTGTCGGGATGACGAAACCCTCAGGTTTTGCGGTTTGAAGCTTGTTCGACGGTATCCTTCGGCCCTTCCCGGTTGGTCGCGCTTGGCACGACCAGGCTACTCCGCATTCCGGTCGCCTGTCGTTGCCGGCGATGCAGACACATCCGGAGCTGCAGGGGGCTGCATGGAACCGCGGTTCACCGCGCCGGCCTTGTGCACTGTGGTGGCCTTTGGCACGGGGCAAGCAAAGTGAATGACACGGGAGGCACGGCGGCAAGTCTCACATATGGCCACCAGTTGAGCGCGGAGTTCAACACGAGGAACACGAACAACCCCGGATTCAACGTGGACGCTCATGCCCCGGTCGAGTCCGAAAACAAGCTCACTGTGATTGTCATCGACACTGGTATCCGTAGCACTGTTGCACGGTACTTTCGATACCCCCCCGCCCGACAGCCCCAAACGCTCAGTTGTACGAATCGGTCGAGAACGCCGCACGAGGGGCTTGCGACTCCACAGAGGACTCCCGGGCCATTGACGCTACCCATAAATATGGGTAGCTTAGTAAGCACGATGAAGACTACTGTGGAGTTGCCGGACGATCTCTACCGAACTGCAAAAAGCCGGGCAGCAGAAAGGGGAGTAAGCTTTCGCTCCTTTCTTATTGATGCCCTTCGCTCGCACTTGCACGAGAAGACCGGAGCAGATGCCTTGAACGGGATTTTCGGAATCCTCGCTCAAGAACCTGAGGCGGTCTATGCCGTGGATCGGACGGTGGAGCGGGACTTGGAACAGGTGGATCCGGACGAATGGCGGTGATTCTTGATACCAACGCCTTATCCGCTGTTCTTATCGGTGACCGTGGGGTCGAGCGAGTCCTTGCACAGCGCGGTCCGTTTGCGGTTCCCGTTATCGTTCTGGGGGAGTATTGCTACGGCCTCCGCAGTTCCAACCGGGCCGAGATGATCCGGGAAGCTCTGGAGAGACTCGTGGATCGTATCGAGGTGTTGCCCGTCGACCAGCGAACGGCCCGTCACTACGCGGATATCCGGCAAACGCTGCGGGACAGTGGGACCCCTATTCCGGAAAACGACGTATGGATCGCCGCCGTAGCTCGCCGTCATGCTATGACGATCCTGAGCCGCGACACGCATTTCGACGTGGTTCCCGGGCTCGAACGGCTCGAATGGTAGCTCTTCATGCAATACGCGTTGACCGCCGGCAGGAGGTATCGATGTGAAACACGCTGAAGGGTGGTTGCAGGGGCCGCGCGGCGCCCGGATCTACCGGCAGGAGTGGCTTCCGGATGAGCCGGCGCGGTCGGTACTGCTCATCGTGCATGGGCTCGGCGAGCATTCGGGCCGGTACGGGAACGTAGTGGAGCGCCTTGTCCCCCTGGGGTATGCAGTCCACGCTCACGATCACATCGGCCATGGAAGATCGGACGGCGCGCGCGGATACGTACGGCGGTATACGGAGTACACGGAAACCGTGCACCTTCTCCGGGAGCATGCGCAACAGCGGCATCCCGGCCTGCCGCTCGTTCTCCTGGGCCACAGCATGGGTGGGCTTATCGCTTCCCTGTATCTCTTGGAGCACGGAGACGGTGTCGCGGGGGCCGTCATCTCGGCGCCGGCAGTCAAGGTCAGCGATACCACCTCCGGGGCTACGATAGCAGCGGGAAAGCTCCTGTCGGTGATGTTGCCGCGGATGAAGCTCCTCGCTCCGGTGGACCCCGCCGGAATCTCACGCGATCCGGAGGTCGTTCAGAACTATATCGATGACCCGTTGGTCTACCGCGGAAAGACGAGTGCCCGGATGGCGGCCGAGCTTCTGAGGGGGATGGAGCGCGTGTCCGAGGAGGCGGAAGCAATCACCGTACCGCTCCTGATCCTCCAAGCGAGCGACGACACCCTGGTAGACCCCGGCGGGGCGCAGCTGCTCTACGACCGGGCCGGCTCTTCGGACAAGACGATCAAGGTCTACCAAGGCCTGTATCACGAGCTCTTCAACGAGCCGGAACGGGACCGGGTGCTTGCGGACGCTGAGGAGTGGCTCTCCGCGCGCGTGTAGGTTGCGGACGGAGTACGATGGGCGAAAGCATTTCGGCCCGGGGCGGCTCTCCGCGCGCGGAGTTCCCGCCGTGTGGGTCGAGGCAGCGAGCCCGACCGAGGCGGCGACTCTCCGCGCGCATGTAGGTTGCGTCACGGCCGGCGGCTACGGCATATGCCTTCGGCAGAGGAGCTCCGGGGTTGCGGCGGCGCCGGCGGGGCTCCGGGTGGGGCTCCGCTACGCGTGAGCGGGCGCAGCGGAAAGCCCGGAGCCGCCGCCCGGCGCGCCGGGCGGAGCGGAGCGAGCCCGAAAGCGCGCCGGAAGCGCGGCGGCGAGGACTTGCAGCGGAGCACGCGACCCCGCGAAGCGGGGGCACGCGCCGAAAGCTTTTTGGAACTCCCGGTTGACTGCTCGGTCACTGGGCTTCGGCAACTCTCCGGCCCAACAGCCTCCGCCGCCTGCGAACCCTGAGCTCCGCTCGCCGGAGCCACACTGCGGCGGCTGCAAGCACAAAGCGCGGGATTGTGACCCAGAGGAGCGGCACGCCGATCGCGACAAAGATAAGCGTGTCCTCGAGCATCGAATGGGAAATGGCAACGTGGTGGTTGAGAAGGTCGCCGTCGGCGCGGTCGAGCCGGCCGGTGCGCTCTTCCTCCAACAGAACCGCGGACCCGTAGGTAAGTCCGAGCGTGTTGCACACGAGCCACAAGAAGGAGGGGCCGCGCGGGAGCCCCAGAACGCGCATGAGCGGTGAGAGCCACTTGGCCAGGAGATCGATGATCCCGTACTCCCGGAGGAGACGGACGCCCGTCATAAGCCCGACGAGTATCGCCACGACGATGAGCGCGAGCTGGAGGGTCGACAGCGCCCACTCCCCGAGCGCGGCGCCGAAAGCGGCGGCCGAGCCGGCGGCTTCAATCGCCTCGGTTGCTTGGGCGGCGTCCGCGCCGGCGGCTGTGGCCGGCGTTGTAGCGGGAAGCAACAGATGGACGGTTCGCCCGGCAATCACTGCGGCCACAAGGCGTAGGGCGAACATACGGACGGCGCTGCTGCCGGTGCGCCGCAGGATCGCGAGCTCGACCGGGAAACTGTGCGCGATCAAGCCCATAACGGCAAGCACCGCGACCTCGCCCGCCGGTAGCGCCGCTGTTCCAATGATCGCGACTACGCTGTAGAGGTTCGAGAGGATGCCGACGACAAAGGCGAGCGCACCCACGCCCGAGAGCCCGACGGCGTCAAACGCAGGCGACAGCGCCTGGGAGATCGCCGGCAGCATCCCGACCTGCTCCAGCACGAAGACGGCAAATGAGACCGGCAGGATGATGGAGAGCAGCCATCGCGCACTGCGGAGCCCGGTGGTGGCCCCGGCCGCGGCGTGCCTAGCGAGCGATGAGAAGCCATGGAGCGTCGCGGCGGTTCTCATATGGGGGGCATCATACATGCAGGGGCCGGATGCGGCCAGGGTGGGCGGCCGGGAGGCGGGGCAAAAGCAGTTGGACCAGCACAGTTCGACGACGGCGGCGAGAAGCCGCTGAAACGAGTACCCCCGCCCCTCTCAGTACCACTCACGGGCCACCGGAAAGCACCAGGCCCGGGCACTCGCCGCCGCCCTCCCGGTGGAAGCGTTTAACTGCGTTTGCCCTGGGCCGCGAGGCGGGGCGGAGCCGGGCCGTGCCGGTTACGGGGCCGTGCCGGTTACGGGGCCGTGCCGGTTACGGGGCCGTGCCG
>PWGF01000005.1 GCA_003554375.1 Spirochaetaceae bacterium | reverse complement strand
CGTCGCCATGAAGTCCGGTTTCGATGTCAGTTTCAAAACCGGAAACCTTCGCTCCGAGGAACGGCCGGAGAAACAGAAGCCTAATACTTCCCTGGGCTTGGAATTCCAGAGGGATATCGGTTTCCCAGTCAGCGTAGAGCGTGGGGTTCTCCACGTAGATTCGCGGCTCATCCGTCTGTTCATCTCCACTGTTGGTTTGGTACTGGGAGTGTTCGTCGGCCGTCACGGTATCGACATGCACCCGTTCGCCGGCCAACCCATCGAGGGCAATGTGGCCCGAGCTATATCCAATGCCGAGCCCAAAGGCGAGCTTCGGTTGCAGGAGGCCGCTGCCGCGCCCTCCGACGCGCACGTCGAGGCCGGACACCATGAAGCTCTGGTACTCTCGCCCGGTGTCGAGGCCATCCGCATCCGAAGGCGCCATGCCAATCTTACCTCCAATGTCGATCCCAAGCCCCTGACCATCGCCGGTCCCCAACCGTACTTCAAGCGTCGTAGCCATCAATGGAAGACCTACGGTTTCCAGCGTCTCGTCCTCCACCCCGAGTTCCACAGTAGTTCCAAATCCCTCAGCCGCGGTGTGGAACACGTCTTCAGGTATTGCAACTGCGCCCGTCGTCACCCCTATCCCCAAAGGCCAAGAAAGCAGATAGGACCGAGCGCTATACGGTAGCGACCACTGCATTCCGATATCCGTGAAGGCAGGGAAGACGGCACCCATGTCCTCGGCGAACGAGTGGAGAACTCCGTCGATGTCGGTTGGCTCTTCAGATTCGGAAGCTTGCGCGAATGGAGTAAAGGTGAACAGAAGAATCACCGAAGCGACAAAGGCGGGAACTTGAAACTTGCGCATGGATACGCCCCCTTCTTGCGACCGTCGACCCGCGGGCCGGCCACGGGAATCTGCGTGGTCAACCACATCAGCGAGCGGTCGTCTCACCCTTAGCTTACTTGGTGAAACGAGGCTATATTGGAAACCACCGTGCTGTCAATCAAAGAGCGTTTCGAGAGCAGGGTAGACGTAGTTGGACCGTTGCGGCCCTCCGCCGCTGCGGTTTTCCGCCGCGCTTTCGGACGCAGTATCCGGCTGCGTTGGCCCCGATTTCCAACGCGTGTCGTTTACAGGCCTGACGAAGCGTGGTAAGTTGGCGCGAAAGTAAACTGGTTCGTTGTGCCGGCTCAGAAGTTCAAGCTACCAGGTTTGAGCAACAAATCGGATCGCCCAGCTCTTGGAAGCTTTAGCTTTCCCGGCATGAAAAGGGAACAAAGTAAGGAGGGTTAGCGTATGAAATGGCACACACTACGGCTTCTCGGTCTTGCGTTGCTTGTGGCTCTTTTTGCATCGGCGTGCGATCATCCGATTCTGCCTTGGGTGGATGAAGAAGAGGTCGGAGAAGAGAACTGGTTGGAGGGATTCGAGCCGCAGAATCCGGGCCAGGTAGAGGCAACCAACGACAGCAGCGAGTCGCTCGCTATCTTTGATGGACGGCCTATCGAGGAGGAGCGGCTCGTCGGGGTGCTCGGCGGCCATGAGAGCGGCTATGCGCTGGATGAGCTCCATGGAGAAACGACGTTGAACGCGGTGCGCAAGAGTGAGCTGGAAGAATCTCTTGACGCCCCGGAGGACGTTGAAGTGGTGTGGAGTGAATGGCTCTATGTTCACGGCGACGATACCCAGCGAGTGCACTTCCGTCTGGAAGACGTTGGGGACGCAGCATTAACGATAATCAACCGAAGCGATTACCATGTGCAGGTCCTCTTGGGTAGTTACGAGGGCCAGGTGCTCGGTTCGGTGGGCGCCCAGCAACAGCATACCGTCTATTACGACGAGGGCGCTGTCGAGCTGTATCCAATGGCAATCGAGCCCATCCGCGACAACGGCGAGATCGTCGATATCCGGCGGACTCAGATCGGTGAACCGGATGCTGTGCAGCTTGACGCGGATGAAGAGCGAAGGTTTACGATTGAGGATAGTGATCCCGGAGACACGCTGGACGGTTACGTTCGGGTTGTAAACAACTACGACGCAGGACTACGTCTCTATCAGGGTGACACGCTTCAATACACCGTCTTGGACCACGAAGTCGTGGGCAGTGGAGGTCGAGGAGACTACCCCTTCCTTGTAGGTGACAGCGAAGAGGAGCGCATGGTGGCCAACCTCGAGCTCGTAAGTACGACCGATGATTACGAAGTCACCAAAGAAGTGCCCGTCAAACGCGGGAAGGTCACGGAGCTTACGATCGCGGGAGAAAGAGGTGAGGGCGAAATCTCGATCGGAGACCCGAAAGAGCGTGAGCTGATAGACTGATCGTCTCAGCCGCACAAACTGCAGGTGCCCATCAGGGGGCAACCGTGTCGTGGCCTCCTGATGCGGCCCATACTGCTGCAACACGGTGTGTTGCGTCGTTGCAGCCGATTGCACGGAGACGCACGGGCGTCGCAGCGGGCGGCGCTCGTGTTGTGCTCAGCGCGGACGTGACCCGCCATACCGGGTCAGACTTCGCTGGTGCAGGTTCGTGAAGGCGGCTCTTCTGTGATACTCTGCAGCGCTGGAAGGGCCACGGGTCGTTCAGGCGGTGCAAGGACGACCGGGGATTTCTGTTAGGGGGCAGCTATGAGACGGATGTTGGTCACACGGATAAGCGGATGCATTCTCGCCGCTCTAGCCCTCGGTGGGTGTGAGTTCATTCCGTTCGGGGTGGGCCCGGAGAGTCCGTTCTCCGATGAGGATAACTGGCTCGCCGGTTTTTCGGTGGAGAACGCCGGTAACGTTGTGGTTGAGAACGTGGATGAAGAAGCCGTGGCGGTCTTCGCCGGAAGCATCTCTTCGGACAACCTTGTGGGCGTCGTGGAGGCCGGTGAAGCGGATTACCGGCTCGAACGGCTCGATGTCGGGATGACGGTCCTGAACATCGTTCGGGTGTCGGAGCTGGAAGAGCATTTGGATGAGCCTCAGAAGGCGCAAGGGGTAGCCCAGGAAGTCGTCTATGTGACGGGGGACGAAGAACAGGGCCGGCAGAAGATAGAGATCAGCAGCGCGGAAGGCGGCAATGCCGAGCTTCACGTGAAAAACGAGCTTGAGCATCACGTGGAGGTTCGGGAGGAAAGCGCAGGGGGGAGTGTGCTGTTCGTTATGGCGCCGCAGGAGGAATCGGTACGCCGCTTTCCCGACGGAACTCAGATCGTTTTGTTCCCCGTTGAGCTGGTCCCGGTTGTGCGGGGCGACGAGATCGTGGGGATCGAATACCGTGAGTTGAGTGAGGCCGCGGATCAATTCGCATTGACCGAGGGGGAACCGGTCGAGTATGTGATCCAGGAACAGGAAGGCCGTCTATTCTCCGGTTACCTGTTTCTCCGAAACGAGTACGGCAGCGGGGTAGAGCTGGTGGACGGTGATACCGTTCTGGAGACGACCCTCGGGTACAGCATCGTAAACCCGGATTCGACTGCGGAGTACGCATTCGAGATCGCCGACGACGAGACGAAGGAACTGAGGAACCTCACGATTGAGCCTTACGGCGATTCCTTTGAGGTGGCTGACATCGATCTCCAGCAGGGGGAGGTTGTGGAGATTGTTCTGGATGAAGCGGGGAACGTAAACGTCCACGATCCGGTTCCGTATGATCAAAAGGTCGTCCAAGAAGACACGGAGGCTCTGGAGATCGGGTTTGCGGATGAGGATGACAAGGACAGTGTCACTGACGACCTCGAGCTCCCGACAAGCGGACCGCAAGGAAGCTCGGTTCACTGGGAGAGTAGTGACGACGACCACATCGAGCCGGACAACGCAGGCACCGGCCACGTAACTCGCCCCGACCGGTGGGATCCCGACGTCGAGGTGACGTTGACGGCAACGCTCACCCGTCGCGACGCGGAAGGCACCCGTGAGTTCGAGGTCACGGTGTCAAGTTACTAACGAACGTGCGGGCTCAATCGATAGCAGTCGCTAACGGCGGAGCTCGCACTAACTAACACGAGGGGAACGGTTACGGTAATACGCTCCTTCTCTACATCGAGTGTCACAACGAGGGCTAGGTCCGGAGAGGGCAACACGAACTGGGCTAAGCACTCCTCGGACACTGTGCGTTCAAACGGATGGGAAGCTCCTCGAAAGTATTTGTCTTTCAGGTGTTCGCGAAGATGGTCTATCAACAGATGCATTGGCCCTCCTGAAACGATAAGTGTCGAAGGTTGCCGTGGGGTCGCCGTAGCGCCGTTGCAATACGGGAGTTGACGAGAACACACGCTTCTCGAACAACAGCGGCCGACCACATCCAAGCTCGGATAGCGTTCCCCCGCAACGTCTCAAGGAGTTCAGAATCCGAGCATTGCCCCTACCACTGCGCCAGTCATGTATAATAGAAGCTCGTTTCGCAATCCGACAAATAGAGTTGGCTCGATGGAATTCGCGCCGGCGTAATTCAGACTTCCCACGACTTCCACGTATGGCATCTTAAGACGGAGTCGTGCCACGGATCCGACGGCAGTCGTGGGATCCACGTCTTCTTGCTCCACGGACGTGGCGTCATAAGTCTTCGACATCAATGCAGCGCCGATACCGGCATGGAATTCGATTTCGGTCCCTATATCGATCAATATTGGGCCGGTCTCTGCGGCGGCACTTGAGCTGTTGGCGGCCTGTTCGCTCTGCAGGATTGGTGTCTGGAGCAGGCCTTGGAGTGTGTACCGTTGCTGCGGAACCGGAACGCCTTCGCGCTCATACGGATCGGCGTCCGGTTCGATGACGGTATACCACTTTCCACCTAGCGTAAAGACTGTGCGAACCGGAAACCTTGTCCGTTCTTCTCCCAAACGCAGCGAAGCCTCTCCTTCGGCAGATACGGCAACCTTTCCGAGTGGCACGGTTGCCGGCCCGGGCGCGTCTCCGGCGAATTTCGTCCCGTCGACAAGGGTTCCGGGCGAATAGCTCAGACCACCGCGCACCACGAAATCAGGGTCTGAGATGAGTAGGGGCATCTCTGCCGGGGCTTCTTCTGCCGCGGTTTGAAAACGGTGATCGGCCGGCGGCCCGTCTGCTCGTACCGGAACCGTATCTTCGGAGGTATCGGCCGCAGCGATTTGATGTAAGGGAACGAGGCCGAGCAGCAAAGCGCAACAGGAAAACATGATATGGATCCCCGAGAGCGTTCGGGCGCGAACGGTACTCTTAGGCAAGGGGACATTGCGGCAACTGGCCGGGGGGTCGAACGGAGTGCGCCCTTTTCCCGTCATCACATGAACACTTTGCCTTACGAGTCCAGACTGTGCAAGGTCCCGTTTCCTCGATGCGGCAAGCAAGAATTGGTTCAGGAGAGGTTGACAACGCGACGATGTCAGTTGATTCTGACACGACCGTGATATCCGTTGGTGGAAAAGGTCCAACGGGGCAAGCTCTGGATGTACGACGGTGTACCACTGTTGTGCCGGCGAAGCCTAGGTACAAGTGGAGAGTTTGCGGTTAATCTCAAAACAAGACAAGGAGAGGAAGTTATGAGTGAGGAAGAACAGGTTCCCGGACAAGCTGAGGAAATCGATGAGCCTCTGCCTGCCTGTCGGTTCAATCAGTTGGGGATATTTGTGCTCGACGGAAGCGCTTCCATGACCTCCAATGTGAAGCAGGGCAAGATGCGAAAAGCTGACGCAGTGAACAGTGCGGTGAAGGAGGTGCTCGGACGCTTTAGCCCCGGCGCGTCCAAACTGCCACACTGCTTCTGGTTTGCTGCAGTGGCTTTCGATACGACGGCCTCACTTCTGCTCGATTTCTCTCAGACCACGCGGGACGGGGTCGATCGCACGGGGATCGATGACGGCTATTACGATCCTCAGGAGAACCATGGAGGTGGTACTGACATAGGAGCTGGTCTGGAGAAGGCCAAGGATGTTGCGGAGCGTTGGCTCGAACAGATGCGAAACGAGGAAGGTGACTATGATCTTCCTACTTCCGTCATGATCGTCGTTCTTTCGGACGGGATGTCGGAACCAGATCATCCTCGGCAGGTGGCTGACGAGCTCAAGAGTAACGAGCGGATAGGGATTGCGTGTTGCTTCCTAGAATCAGATGATGTTTCGGACAAGGAAATCACGAATGCAACGCAGCTTTTGCAGGAATTGTGCTCAGACCCGACAAGGCTATACAAGACTACCTATGACAAGAACTCGATACGGGACTTCTTCGAGAAGAGCGTGACCATGGAACCATCCGACTATAGGCACATGTGAGTATGGAGGTTTCCAACCGGCGGACATGCTACGGCTCAGCGATCGGGATTGCAACGTGCCCTCGGCCACAGGATCCCGGTCCAAACGAGGACGCGGTGGCGCTCATCGAGAGCGCCACCGGCTGCAACGGTTTCGTCGTGTGTGACGGCGTTGGGTCGCTCCCGGACTCTTCCGAGATCGCGTCCCACGTAGCAAACGAGCTCGCACGGCAACTGGCAGTCGAATTCGGGACGGCGGCGCGGAGTGGAGTCGCCGTTGACCGCATACGCTCCGCTTTCACGGAAGCTAGGAAGTCCATCGAGAATCCGGAGAAGAATGGTGCGACGACTGCCATCGCGATTCTGGACCAGGCGGATCGATACACCGTTGCGTACTTGGGAAATGGTGGCGTCCTGCACATACGGGGTAGCTTCGTGCGGATGCTCGACCGTAAGCTGTTTCCTTGGACTTGGGTGAACCTGCTGAATCCGGACTCGCTCATCAACGACCAAGGGAAAGAGGCGCTCTACGGAACACTCAGTTCCGATCCGGACAGCTTGTTGCTTACTGAACCCGCGGTAGTTGAGTATCACAAACGCAACGCTGATCGCTACGGGGACCTCTTTGTGGCGTGCACGGACGGCATAATGTCTGCGGACCAGAGTCTGTTGTTCACTCCGCCTTCGGGGAGGCTTCTTACCGAAATCGAACGGCCTTTGCGAATGCTCCTTCCTCAGCTGGGGGAGTTCATGGGGGCGGCAGGACGTGCTCAAGAAGTGAATCTCCCGTCAGGAGAGAACTCTGAGGGGCAGGTCGAAACGCGTACTGATCAAACCGAGCCGGTTTTGTCGGATGTGCTGCAGGACTATCTTTCGAAGCTTGAAGAGAATGAACTGCTTGTCGACGACGCATCCATTGGAGTTATGGTCTCTGAACGGTCGTTGGCGTTGTAGCTCTTTCGCACTCGAAGCAAGGTAAAAGACGGGCAATCCGTGAATGGACTCGAGAGTGTAAACGGGGTGAGTTGACCTATGAACAAGCGGATGGTGGTGCACCGAGGGGAGCTTGCTGACAGGGCGCCGGTGGGAGATGTTCCACAGGAAATAGAGCTAAAGGCTGATCCGGTAGGGTCGGGTGCCTTTGGGGAGGTCTTTCGGGTTCAAACAGTAGACGGAAGCTCGCCGTCGGAGGATTTCGCGGTGAAGATTCTGACCGTCCAGGCGCCCCAGCTTCTCCAACATGCGCGCGACACCACCTATGGCATG
>PWGF01000215.1 GCA_003554375.1 Spirochaetaceae bacterium | reverse complement strand
CCGGGAAAAACGCCACCAGCGGAACCCGCGTGATGAGAGAGTGCAGGTTGTTCAAGAGCGTGTGCGTTCTGAGAAACGGGAAGACGGTACCAAGCTGGTGCATGAGCACGAGTCGGTGCCCGGGCACCTCCTCAATCCTCCTGCCGATCTCCGAATGAAGCCGAGAGCCTGCCCGGACATCGGTGAACTTGTCCATTTCGGTGAAGAACGTGCGGGCCCGCCTGCCGCCTGCGTCGGCGGTCTTGGGCATGTTGGCTTCCATGTCGAACAGCTTCTGGAGCCATCCAAGGTCTTTGAGCATATCCAGCTCGATGTCGTACATCGGTAGCAGCACCGTCGGTATCCTCTCGTGCTGCAGGCGGTCATGCAACAGTCTCACCTGATCGGCCACCGCAAACTCGTCGGCAGGATCGTAGGTGTCCACGAAGAACGGCACTTCATTGCCCAGTCCCTTGCGCTCGAGAAAGCGCGGATGCGAGACAATGCGGAACACCTTGTCGAAGTGCGTAGGTATCGCTACCGAAGGCATTGCTGGATCTCCTCATCAGGCCACAGAAGATGGCCGTAGTCTTCACGTCGGCCCTCGGCGCAGTAGCGCTCCCACACGGACGATGAGCCCTCGGGCCGTTGAACCTCAAGTGGGCCACGGGGACTTTTGCGCTCAATGATTCCCGCCTCTCGCAGCGCGCGTAGCGCAACCGTAGTGAGCTTCTCGCGCGTTGCATCGGACAGCCTACTGATCTCGGGACATGCCGGTTCCTGATCGTGCATAAACGTTCGGAACATCGCCGCATCGATCCAATTCAGCCCTGCGAAGTATCTTGGGCGAACCATCTGTGTCACGAAATCCCCCACGAGACGATAGTACCGCGTAAACAGCGCGAAGAGTACCACGGCTCTGTCCTTGCCCATGTCACTGTTGCTGTCACGGCCTGCCACAACTTCGATTTCCCAATTGTATGCCGAGGCTAGCCGGTCACGAATCTCGCGGAAGTAGCGTCGGCTCGTGCTGCGTCGCGTCTTCTCGAGGCGATTCTCGGTCAAGATGTCTTCCTTAACGCGCTCCCAATCACCGAGTTCAAGATACCCCTCGGCAACGACTCGGGACTCCGGAATAAGAAGTCCGCCAAACGTAAAAGAAAGTCGGTATCTCTCCATCACCTATACTCGACCGCCATCTTACGGGCACTCTTTGAATCATGCAAATGCTTCGACGGACTCTTGTGCCGCCAGTTGCAGGATTTCGGTCCCCTTGCTGCGATCCGACATCTATACCGCCAGAGTTTCGCTCAGGATTTCTCCTCTGATTTGCTGCCAGGGCCGTTGAAGGTTAGTGAATCTGAGCGTTATCTGTTGCGCGAAGATCTCGCACTCGAAGCTCGGTTCCTCTCTTGCCGCTACATACAACACCGTGCTGTCAGCTTGTTCATCTCTGAACTCGTGCCCTAAGGTAAGCGTCTGCTGAGCCCCACGGGAGCGCGCTGATGGACGAGGCACCTGAGCAATGAGCTAACCGGAGCTGTTTTGGTTCAGATCGAGGAATTGGGCTAGGCGTGCTCGGAAGTCTTCAGCCATGGACTTCCCGAGCGTTTGGCCTGTCAGGGTCGCGAGCCCGGCGGCGTCCGGTTGGTCCTCCGCGGCGGGAGCGGGCGGGGCCGCCTGCTTTTGGTCGTCACGATCGATACTCCGGGCATATTCCCGTGACCTCCCCTACTGCCTCAGCCGAAACCCATAGGCTGCCAGGGCGAACAGGTTCGACGGCAGGTCGCGGAGTACATGCACGTAGCCGGAACCGCCGTAGCGATACCGGTAGAGGGCAACGGCGTCCAGCAGAGGGAGGCCCGATCGGAGGACGGCGCGTATTCGTTGTATCTTCTGATCTATCGACGTACTCTTACCCTCCGCGGAGTTTGCGTCGAGTTCCTCGCGGCCGAGGGGGAGCTTCCCGAGCCCATGGCGATCGAAGTTGCCTTCAACCCTCCTGCGTTTGCGGCCGTCTTTGAGCTCGGAGAATCGGGAAATGAGTGCGTCCGTCTCCTCTTTTGACGAGGGTATGGAATAGTCCGGGTCGAGCGCTGCCTGTACGAAACAGGTGCCGGCGATCGCGAAGGCGTCATCGGAGATTGGAACGGCTTGGGACAGGGCGAGATGCAGTCGCGCCTGAATTACGACCGAGCAGAAGAACGGATCGGGCTGGTCGGTCTGTTTCCCGAGGAGTACCGACATGGCGGCGCAAAATGCGCCGACCTTTTCCTGGTGGGTGGTCTCAAGCCACGCCCTGGACATAGGGTCGGCAATCATGCGAAGCCCGTTCTGCTTCAGTGCGGCGTCGGATTCGGTAAGGCGGGAGCGGTCTTGCCAGAGATTGCGGAAATCGTCGTTTGGCCCGTATATGGATCGATTTTTGATGGAGTTGGGATTCTCAGCTTCTCTTTGGAACCGACCTTGCGCTTCCGGGGAACCCACGTCTATCGAGTCTCCCGCAGATTCGGGCTTAGGATCCGGAGGCATTGTTTCCATTATGGGACGCGGAATACCGGCGCGCAGAAAGGCACGCTGGTCGTCGGAGTCGAGGCCGGCGCCTGAACGGCAAATGCGCTCGATTGCGTCGTCGGGTTCGTGGCCCGAGACGATGAGGACGGCCGCGGCAAACATCTCCGCGCGACCGTCGCCGTTCGCAGAGTGCACGAATATCGGCTTGCCTTCGGCTACCACGTATGCGGCGAGGAAGGCGTGCTCCCAAAAGCGGTTCAGAACGACTTGGTCCGACTCGAAATCCGAAAGATCCGCAGGGAGCGAGACATCCAGGACATGAACGCGGTCGGCGCTTGCGTCGCCGTTCCGTTGCCAGGCAGCGTAGTCCGGAGACTTCTCTTGACGCTCGTCTTCAGTGGCAAGACAGAAGACACGCTCAATTCCTCCGTCCTGGAGTTGGGAGAACCAGCGGTCGAGCGGTTCGCTCGCACCGGGCATATCTCCGAGATAGATCAGCTCATCGTATGTGCGCATAGTTCCTCCTTCACGGCACCTCGGGCGGCAAGCGTTCCAACAGCCTGTGCGAGCATTGTACCACAGGACGGGTGACGTAGCGTGTCGCGGGGAGCGTGGGGGCCCCTGGAGGACGTCGGCAGCTGAACTCGATGACAAACAAGCAGGTTTTCTATTTCCGCTTCTCCATATGCCTGGCGAACTCGCTCCAGGTTATTTCAATGCCCTTCTGCTTGTGTTTCGGCACCCATTCAACGCCGCCTTACCTCTTGCTCCAATATCCCCTGAACGTGCTCAACTTTGTGTTCGGTTTCGTGCGTTCCCTGTTCGGCTTCACCAGGACTATACCAAATCGCACGCTCACGCATTGTATCAGGCGCAGAGGCAACGCTGAAAACGAGCGGAAGGGCGGGCTCGCGATCTCTTGCTTCGACAAAGTAACGCGGCCACAGCAAATGCTACGCCGGCGCGGGAATCGCTTCCGGTTTCGCGTTCATGCCACTGACAACAGGCCGGGAGGCGATGGGAGAATAGCGCGGGCGGCTACCACGCGCGGCGTCCGGCTCGCACGCGCCGGCTCGGGGGCCCGCAGCCCGGCGTCCCGGCGTAGCTTCGCCACGATCTTCAGCGCAAGAGATCGGAGGGGGCCGAGCGAAAGCGGGGCGTCCGCCGCAGGCGGACCGAAGCCCCGGAGAGCTCGGTCCTGAGGGCCGCGGGCGAGCGGGGCCCTGGGAGCCGGCGTGAGGCGGAGGGGCGCCGGTGCCGAAGGCAGCGGCGCGGGGGGCTCCGCGGGCGGCGTCTCCCCTCCCCCGGCCGCACGCGGGCTTCAGGATGCGCCCGAACTCTTCGGAAAAGCGACTGAGTGAGCCGGCTCGGCTCGTTGAGAAGGTCATAAGGAAACTCGGTGAGCGAAGGGATCGTCCGTTCCGATGACGACCTCGATCGGCCAAGCCGTGCTGAAGACGTATGGGTGTCCAAGCGGTGAGCGTGCTCGTGGATACCGATGCGGCGCTCCGGCTGGTTCAGGGCGATACGCGCCTGAGCGCAACGGCACGGGATCGCGAGATACGTCGATGGGGCCTGGTCGAGACGATACGACAGGTATATCACGGAGCTACGTGGTCACGTATTGGATCGACATTTCCGCCGCGACACCGCGCAACCTACTGCGCTCGGCGACGGGGGGTCGACTCGAGCTGCGGCTCGGTCCCACCGAGCCGTGCAAGACGCCGAGCGGCCTCCAGATAGATGATTGCAGGGCACGAGCAATCGGAGTTTCCTATTCGCTCCTTCGGTCTGGTCGTCCTCTGCTATCTGTGACGGCTGCGCAAATGGGAGCTTGCGGTATCGAAGACGGAGCGAAACTCGTCCCAGCGTTCGTAGCGTGTGTTTCGTGTTTCCACTGCCCGCGCGGAGGACTCCGGATAATGGTGAGCGACGTTGTTTCGACGTGTGCGCGTTCCGCTCGGCACCAACTGACTTGATGACCTGGTGAAGTGTCTGGTAGTCGCGCCCGCTCATATCGGCACACCTTCGTGAGAAGAGGCGTGTGCATCGTGTTCGGGCCACAGCGGCGGGCGTTTTCCCGCTTTTGCCTTTGACAACCGTGCTTGAAGGACCGAGAAAAAGGTCCTATTGTTATAGATGCCACAGGAAGCTTGGCGATATCCTCGGTGGAGTTCGTCATATATCCCCACGCAACACTTGTAGTGGATGACGTAGGCCAACCATGACGCTTGGGTGTATCGGTGGGTCCTCCTATTCTTGGAATCGAGAGTGCTGAAAATACCCGCAAGACTCCGAGCCTTCGCGTGGTATAATGGGTGCAGAGGATTCCACGGCTACCAGTAAGCTGTCGGCAGACGACCCAGCCGAGCCTCGATATGATGGTTGGGTCGCGAGCGCAGAACCAGCATTGAAGGAGCGGACGTCGTATGGGAGATCAGACCACTATCGAAGTGAAACTGCCTTCGCAGCTCGCCGCCGGGGTCGAGCAGCTCGTTCAGGACGGGTGGTACAGCGACTCGCAAACGGTCATCATCGAGGAGCTGCGTCGTTTTCTCGATTCCCACTCGCCGGCGCTCATGGAGCAGTTCGTCCAGGAAGACCTTGACTGGGGTCTGCGTGGCACAGAGTAGTCATAAGCGGCGACGGGGAGTGAGCGGCTTACTCTCGGGTTCGTAACTCTGTAGTCCGCGATCGCACGTAAGTATTTGGACTTCCCATCCGGCTCTTGCATAGTATTCTGCTACGTTCTTGATCGTTGCGTCACCAAGAGACAGTCGCCGGGCAGCAAGTTGCGGAAACTCGTTAGCTAACGCCATGAGCCCATCAGACGACCACAGCGCTCCTTGGTCAGTAAAAGCAGCCCACGGGGTATCCGCGCGTGCTGTCTTTGTGATAACTCGTGCAAGTTCCGAGGCAACCTCGTAACGCCTTTTGTCAGCCTGTGAAATGTGATTCCCAGCCTCGATAATGGCAGCCATTGGCAGGACAAAAGTGCTACCTTTCTCTTCCTCTCGCTTCAAGAGGTTATCAATCTGTTTGTAGCCGAGACCCGTGGTGCTGTCACGCCAAGTGGAGCATCTTGACTTTCCGGGTACTTTGAGCCAGACGCACAAAACGCTTGTGTCGAGAACGAGTATGCGCTTCATTGCTAACTCGATTCCGAAGATAGCACGTTTTCCAGCTTACCGCTGGCAGACAGCTGACCTAACGGCCCCGAAGCCAGAAGCTTGGGCAACTCCGTGATGTCCTCCACGAGAACCAGCTCAGTGGCTCCAGTATCTCGACGCCTATGTGCCGCGACAATAAAAGGTAACATCGTCGTGCCGAGCGCGTTGAGAAGCGCGGGGTTGTGTGTAGTAACCAGGACATCGACATTTCGTTCACGGCCTATATCACTCAGCATCTTGAGCAGCAAGTCAGAACGCGACGGATGAAGCCCATTGTCAACCTCTTCGATTAAAACGAGACTGCCCGGTGGTCTTGTTAGCAATGCAGCGAGGATGGCAAGAAAACGCAGTGTTCCATCAGACATGCCGCGTGCATCGACCGTGGTGGGCGGAGCATCTTCTATCCATTGTTCTTCGGCGTAGAGCATTGCATCAGAGGCGAAGAGACCGACCGGTTGGGTGTAGATGCGCAATACGTCTCTTTCTGGAAGGCGACGTCCGTACTCCGTCATAATCTTCTCAAATTCATCTCTTTTGTGGTCAGGCAACGCGGCTATTACACCTGCGAGGTTTGACGCGTCCGCTCGGAGCTCATCAGAGAACGGTGAATAATCGCGCATATTCGAAGGAATGGGATCTAGCATAAACACTCGGTTTAGTGCCTGCGCCGCAGTCTGGACGCCGGTGCTGATTTCACGTCTGAGTGGTGTTTGATTCTGGAGCTGGCTCAAGATAGACAACGATCGGTGGAAATCCCGTTTTATCCCCCTCTTGGCGTTGTATAAGCGCGCCGGCATGCTCGGCGCATCGGGGTTGACGGTATCCGTTCCGAAGAGAGTAATCTCGTATGGATGTGACTTAGTGCGCGGTCGGTATCGCCGACGACGAAGCGATTCCGAAACCAACTGTACGCGTGGCTGGGTGGAAACCTCAATCGCATACAGATACTCCGTCCTATCGTCTTCTCCGTCGAACGAAACACTCAGTTCAAATGTCTCTTCACTCTTCCTGACCGCCCATTCGTGACCACCCCTAAGGGGCGGGAGCACAGTGTTGCCCGCTAGAGCCGTCTGAAGCTCGTGCCCTGTACTCGTCCGATTAAGGAACAGGAGCCCGTCGAGGGCGTTCGATTTGCCGCTGGCGTTGGTACCAATAAGGACCGTAAGCGGATCGACGTAGAGCCTCGCCTTCTCAAAGCTCTTCCAGTTTCGGAACGCAACTTCTCTTATCATCGATTCACCCTGAGGGAAAGGTATCAGCATGTCATAGCTGTAGCAACTGCACGCCTGTCTCCGTACGTTTACTCAAGGGACCCGGAATGATTGTGACACGGACCAGTTCCACTCAGAAACACACCCCCTTGCGCAAGATGGCGGTTCCGTGCACATAAGATATTGCCGCTCCTCTTCCCCTTCCAGCTCCGCCTTTTTCACACTTGTGGTGTTGCGCAAGACGGTGTTGAGACTTCTCGCCTATGTGGCTGCGGGATCTCGTCACAGCTTGAATGTGTGAGGAGGAGTGAATGCCACGAGCGAGAGTCTCTGACCAGTGGCGAATATGCTTCCGTTGGTCTAACGGCAATGCGAGCGACGTGGAGATCACCGACTATCATTGAGTGAAGGAGAAGAAGATGGAAGAGCGAATTCCGAAAATTGCTCCCGGTGAGATCCTCAGTGAAGAGTTCCTCAAACAAATGGGTATCACCGCGTATCGGCTCTCCAAGGACACGGGGATGCCTGCCACCCGCGTCTCGCAAATTCTCAAAGGCAAGCGACGGATCACCGCGGATACCGCGTTACGCTTGTCGAAATACTTCGGCAACTCTGCGGATTTCTGGTTAGGTAT
>PWGF01000291.1 GCA_003554375.1 Spirochaetaceae bacterium | reverse complement strand
GGCGCCGCGTCCCTCGTTGATAGCCCACACCACGAGACTCTGCCCGCGGCGAGCATCGCCCGCCGCGAAGACGGCGGGAACAGACGTGGCGAATGAGCCGTACGCGGCCGCTATGTTGCTCCGTTCGTCCTGCCGGATACCGAGCTCCGAAATAAGCTCGGTCTCGGGCCCAAGAAACCCCATTGCAAGCAGGACCAAGTCTGCGCGCCACTCACGCTCGCTCCCGGGCACCTCCGTCATCTTAGGACGAGCGTCGTATTCAGGCTTCTCCCAGCGAACGTCGACCGTCCGAACGGCCCGGACGTTTCCGGCGCCGTCGCCGACTATCTCCGTGGTCAGCGTGCTGTACCGGCGCGGGTCGCTGCCTGCGCGCCGTTCCGCTTCGGCCTGCGCGTAATCCTGCCGGTAGAGCCGCGGATACGCCGGCCAGGGTGTTTCCGGCGTTCGCTGGGCAGGCGGCCTCGGCAGAAGCTCAAATGCCGTCAAGGACGTGCACCGCTCCCGAAGCGCCGTACCACAACAGTCGGCCCCGGTGTCCCCCCCTCCGATGACGACAACGTTCTTGCGGGCGGCGGCGTAGGAATGCCCTTGAGCAAAAAGCCGCTCCTGGGCAGCCTTGAGATAGGGGACGGCGAAGTGGACGCCTGCGAGCTCACGCCCCGGAACGGAGAGGTCGCGCGGCACGCGGGCACCGGTCGCAAGCAGGAGGGCGTCGTAATCACGCTGTAGCTGTGCCGGATCGACATCCGTGCCGACGTCGACCCCGGCGCGGAACTCAATGCCTTCGGCCGCGAGAAGATCGTTTCGCCGCTCCACGAGGCCCTTGTCGAGCTTCATGTTGGGAATCCCGTACATCAGAAGGCCGCCGATCCGATCGTCTCGCTCGAAGACCGTTACCCAATGTCCGGCCTTGTTGAGCTGGTCGGCCGCTGCCAGGCCCGCCGGACCGCTCCCCACGATCGCCACCCGCTTGCCGGTCCGGACCGAGGGCGGTCGCGGAACCATGAGGCCGTGCTCGTATGCGCGGTCGATGATGTGGCACTCGTTGTCCTTGATGGTGACCGCGGGCTCGTTTATTGCCAGAACGCACGCGCTTTCGCACGGAGCCGGGCAGACGCGCCCGGTGTACTCGGGGAAGTTGTTGGTCTTCATGAGACGCTTCCACGCCTCCTCCCATTTGCCCCGGTACACAAGGTCGTTCCACTCCGGGATGAGGTTATCCACAGGACATCCGTAGTTGGACTGGCAGAACGGCGTGCCGCAGTCCATGCACCGCGCTCCCTGGTTCCGCCGCTCCTCTTCGTCGAGATGCAAATGGAACTCGCCAAAGTCGCGGGTCCGATCCTCGGGATCGCGTTCCGGCGCCGCGCGCCGGCCGTACTCCATGAATCCGGTCGGCTTACCCATGTATCGCCTCCTTTTCCTGCTCCTGCGCCTGCTCGTGGTCCCGCGCTTGCTCGTGTTCCTGCGCCTGCCCGTCGTCCTGCGACTGCCCGTTGTCCTGCGCCTGACCGTCGTCCTGCGGCTGGGCCTGCTCCTGCGCCACGATGCGCCGGAAGGCAGGCGATGCGACGCTTGCGAACTCCGCGCGTCGCTCGTCCCAGGTGTCGAGAACGTGGCGCCCGATGCTGCTTCCGGTGAGCTCGACGTGACGTCGTACGAGGCTCAGGACGGTCCGGGCGTCGTGCTCTCCGAGCGGCTCGATATCGACGAGCCCCGTGTTAAGCTGCTCCGGCAGACGCCGGTGGGGATCCCAGACGTAGGCGATGCCGCCGGACATGCCGGCCCCGAAGTTCCGGCCCACCTCGCCAAGAATTACCGCGCGGCCTCCGGTCATGTACTCACAGCCATGGTCGCCGACGCCTTCCACGACGACGTGCGCACCTGAGTTCCGTACGCAGAAGCGCTCCGCCGCCATCCCGCGCACGAACGCCTCCCCGGAGGTGGCGCCGTACAGCGCCACGTTCCCGATAATGGTGTTCTCGTGAGCCGGGAAGCTGCTCCCCGCCGGCGGATAGATCACAAGCCGCCCGCCGGAGAGTCCTTTCCCGACGTAGTCGTTCGCATCGCCTTCGAGCTCGAGCGTAACTCCCGGCGCGAGCCACGCGCCCAAGCTCTGCCCGGCGCTTCCCGTAAGCTTCACCGTAAGAGTACCGTCGGGAAGGCCGGCAGGGCCCCACTTCTTGGTGATGGCGTTACTGAGGATGCCACCGACCGCGCGGTCGGTGTTGGAAATGCAGCGCTCCAGGCGAAGCGGCTCGCCCCGTTCGAGCGCACCGGACGATGCGGATACGAGCTCGCGGTCGAGCACGCCGTCGATCCCGTGGTTCTGGGCCACACAGCAGATGACCCGGTCGTCGGCGCCTCTGGGCTCCGGGCGGGCAAGAAGCCCCGAGAGATCTACCTCCCGGCTCTTCCAGTGCCGCACCTGGTCGTCGGCGGCAAGCAAGTCGCTCCGTCCTACCAGATCGTCGAACCGCCGGATGCCGAGCGCCGCCATGATCTCCCGGCACTCTTCGGCGACGTACAGGAGGTAGCGCACGACGTGCTCGGGCCGGCCGGTGAACTTCCGGCGCAGCTGCTCGTCCTGGGTGGCCACGCCGACCGGGCAGGTGTTCTTATGGCATACGCGCATCATGATGCATCCGAGCGAGATCAGCGCGCCGGTTGCGATGCCGCATTCCTCGGCTCCGAGCATCGCCGCAATGGCGACGTCGCGCCCCGTTTTGATCTGCCCGTCGGTCTGGAGGACCACGCGCGTCCGGAGGCCGTTCATGACGAGGGTCTGATGCGTCTCCGCAAGGCCCAGCTCCCACGGGAGCCCTGCGTGCTTGATTCCGGTAAGCGGCGATGCGCCCGTTCCGCCGTCATGCCCGGAGATGAGAATGTGGTCGGCGTGTGCCTTGGCCACGCCCGCCGCAACCGTGCCGACGCCCACTTCACTTACGAGCTTCACGCTCACCCGCGCGTCCGGGTTGGCGTTCTTGAGATCGAAGATGAGCTGCGCAAGATCCTCGATCGAGTAGATATCGTGGTGTGGAGGCGGACTGATAAGCCCGACCCCGGGCGTGGAATTCCGCACGCGCGCAATCGTGTCGAACACTTTGCGGCCGGGCAGCTCGCCGCCCTCGCCCGGCTTGGCGCCCTGCGCCATTTTGATCTGGAGCTCGTCGCTCTGCGTCAGGTACTCGATCGTAACGCCGAACCGCCCGGAGGCGATCTGCTTGATGGCGCTCCGCTTGCTGTCGCCGTTTTCGAGCGGCACGTAGCGCTCCGGAAGCTCCCCGCCTTCGCCGGTGTTCGATTTGCCGCCGAGCCGGTTCATGGCGAGCGCGAGCGTCTCGTGTGCCTCCTTGCTGATCGAGCCGAACGACATTGCCCCGGTGGCGAAGCGCCGGGCGATCTCGCGTGCCGGCTCCACCTCCGACAGGGCGACCGGCCGCTCGCCCGGCCTCACGCGCAGGAGGCCCCGGAGCGTTGCGTGGTCCTTCTCGCGTGCGTTCTGCCGCTCGGCAAAGCGCCGGTACGCGGCATGGTCTTCGTACCACACCGCGTGCTGGAGCTCCGCAATCGATTCCGGATCCCACATGTGCGCTTCTCCGCCCGTACGCCACTGATACTCGCCGGGGTTCTCCAGCTCCCATCCGTACGGCGGGTCTTGGCGCGGATACCCCTGCCGGTGCCGCTCGGCGGTTTCCCGGGCAACGACAGCGAAGCCGGCCCCTTCGATGCGGGTGGCCGTACCTTCGAAACACCGGTCCACCACCTCCCGCTTGAGCCCGATCGCCTCGAATATCTGGGCTCCCTGGTAGCTCGCAAGCGTGGAAACGCCCATCTTGCCCGCGACCTTGCGCATGCCGTAGTCGAGCGCTTTGAGGTAGCGCTGTTCGATCTCACCGTCCGTGAGCTCGCGCGACACGTATCCCTCGTCACGGAGGTGCCACATCGCCTCAAAGGCGAGATACGGGTTGATCGCGTCCGCTCCGTAGCCGACCAGACAGCAGAAGTGGTGTACCTCCCGCGGCTCGCCCGACTCGAGCACGAGCCCGACCCGGGTGCGCTTGGCGGTACGCACCAGGTGGTGTTGGACGCACCCGACGGCAAGGAGCGCCGGAATCGGGATACGGTCCCGCCCCGCGGCCCGATCGCTGAGAAGCACCAGACTGTAGCCCTCGTCCACCGCGCGCTCGGCTTCGGCGGCGATCCGGTCGAGCGCTTCGCGGAGGGCATGGGAATCGGTTGAGGCGTCGCTTGCTTCGGCGGCGTCTGGACGGCCGGCTCCCTCTGCAATGCCGAGCTCGCCGGTACGACCGGGGCCGCCTGCACGGTCGGCGGTGCCTGCAGGGTCGGGGTCGCCTATACGGCCGGGGTCGCCTATACGGCCGGCGCCGCCTGCGAGGCCGGAGCTGTCTGCACGGCCAGGGTCGCCTGCACGGCCGGCGCCGCCTGCAGGGTCGGGGTCGCCTATACGGCCGGCGTTGCCTATACGGCCGGGGTCGCCTGCGAGGCCGGAGCTGTCTGCACGGCCGGGCTCGCCTATACGGCCGGCTGTGTCTGTGCGGCTGGGCTCGCCTGCACGGCTGGGCTCGCCTGCGGGTCCTGGGGTGCCTCCACGATCATAGGTAGCCACCGGAGCCGGGCCACCCCCCGGCTCGGAGCTGCTTGCAGGGTCCGCGTAGGTCGTGTCGATCGTGAGCGTCTTCCAGCCGGGGCGGTCGAGCTGCTCGAGGCTCCGGAGCTCTTCGTTGGTCACAACGGGATGGTCCAGCCACAGGCGGTTGCAGTCGGCCGGGCTCTCGTGGAGAAGGTTTCCCTGGGGACCGATGTAGAAACCCAGGCTCATAATGAGCGCCTCACGGATCGAATCGATCGGAGGATTGGTGACCTGGGCGAAGAGCTGCTTGAAGTAGTCGTAGAGGAGTCGCGGCCGTGAGCTTAAAACGGCGAGCGGAGCGTCGTTGCCCATGCTTCCAAGCGGTTCCTTGCCCTCCTCCGCCATGGGCGCGAGGATCGCGTTGAGGTGCTCGGTGGTATATCCGAACGCGCGGAGGCGGCGGAAGAGGTCGGACGTGGGCGGGCTCTTCCGCTGCCGAGCCCCCTGGGAGCCGGCGGAGCTCGTTTCGAGGGCCGCGGGCTCGGCGTGCGGGGCGAGGTCGGAGAGGCGGAGGCGGCCGGCGGTAAGCCACTCGGCATAGGGGCGGCGGCGTGCGATTTCGAGCTTGATCTCCCGGTCGGGGACGATACGCCCCTCCTCGAAATCGATGAGAAACATCCGGCCCGGCTGGAGGCGTCCTTTTTCGCGGATGTGCTCGGGGTCGATCGGGAGGACGCCGACTTCGCTCGCGAGAATGACCCGGTCGTCATAGGTTACGTAGTAGCGGCTGGGACGGAGCCCGTTGCGATCGAGGACGGCGCCGGCAACCCGGCCGTCGGTGAAGGGGATGGTCGCAGGGCCGTCCCAAGCCTCCATGAGCGTGCTCATGTACTCGTACATGGCGCGCTTCTCCGGCGCCATGGTCGGATGGTGCTCCCATGCTTCGGGCACCATCATCATCATCGCTTCGGGGAGCGAGCGACCGCTCAGAACGAGCAGCTCGAGCACGCTGTCGAAGGTGCCGGAGTCGCTGAGATCGGGCTCGATAACCGGGAAGCTCCGGCGGAGGTCGGCTCCGAAGCGCTCGCTCTCCAGCACCCCCTCGCGGGCGCGCATCTTGTTGACGTTGCCGCGGAGGGTGTTGATCTCGCCGTTGTGGCACATGAAGCGCAGCGGCTGCGCGCGGTCCCAGCTCGGGAAGGTGTTGGTGGAGAACCGGGAGTGGACGAGCGCGAGGTGCGTTTCGAAGTCCGGCGCACCGAGGTCCGGGAAGTACGCGAAGAGCTGGTCCGGCATGAGCATCCCCTTGTAGACAAGGAGCCGCGAGGAGAGGCTACAGACGTGGAAGAAGCGCTCCGGGTCTGCGCTGCTTCCCCTGAGCCGGTGCGTTGCCTGCTTCCGGATGAGGAAGAGTTTCCGCTCGAAGAGCTCCTGGTCCGAATGCTCCCCAGGCTCCGCAGACCCCGCAGGCTCCGCGGCCGCTACGAAGAGCTGCTCCATGGCGGGCTCCGATTCGCGAGCGCTCGCGCCGATCGCCTCGCTGTGCCGAGGGAGCTTCCGCCACCCGAGCACGTGTTGCCCTTCTGCCCGCACAAGCGCTTCCATCTCCTCCCGGCACATGTGGCGTTGTGCCGGCTCGGTGGGCAAAAACACGACGCCCACCGCGAATTGCCCCTCCGGAGGGAGCTCCGCGCCGAGCTCCTGCCACGCGACGCGCCTCAGGAAGCGATGCGGCAGAGCTGTGAGTATGCCGGCGCCGTCGCCGGTGCGCTCGTCGGCGCCGACCGCGCCGCGGTGCGTCATGTTGACGAGAACCTGCCGCGCGTCCTCCACGATCGAGTGAGTGGCGCGCTTTTTGATGTCGGCGACAAGCCCTACCCCGCATGAATCGTGCTCGTACTGAGCGCGATAGAGGCCAGTGTCCATGGGTCTTCCGGTCTGGTGTTCCATTTGGTCCTCCCTCCGAAGGGTGCGCGGCTTCCATCCCGGCGACCCCATCGACGCCGGCGGCGCCTTCCACGCAAGCGTGCACCCTCCACGCAGGCGAAGCCTTCCACGCCGGCGGCGCCCTTAACGCCGGTGCCACCGTCCGCGCCGGTGGCGCCATCCACGGCGGCCGCACCCTCAACGCTGGTGGCGCGGAAGCGGGGAACCCGGGAGAGGCGATGCGTTGGCGGTTCGGGCCGCAGCTTCCTCTGTCATGCTCCCGGCCGGTAATGTGAGGGTAATCATACTTACATTTCCGGATCTATTCAAGCACGCTACTACATTTTTGTATCTTGGATTCGGTCATGCTTCTTTTGTGTCTGTCCTATGCGGGGCGAGAACCGTTCCGGTAAGGCAACGTGGATGGATGATAGCGGCCGAATATCCGGCGCCGAGCTTCGAGAGCTGCGCCGTTGGGACCCGCCGGCGGCGCGGCGAAGGCCGGGAGTCCGGCAAGATCCGGCGGTGGAGTTGAGACCGGGACACCGGGAGGCCGCACGGCGGCGGAGTTGGGGGCCGGGCTCTCCGGAAGGCCCGCCGGCGGCGGGAGAAGACGGCCGGAATTCCCGGAACGTCGCACGACGGCGAGGTTGGGAGCCGGCGTCCCGGCGAGGCCGGCCCGGAGCCGGGGCTACCGGAAGTGCGGCTCGTCGCCGATCCCGCACGACGACGAGCTTGAGAGAAGGTATAACGGCAAGCCGGGCCCGGGCGGAGTTAGCGGCAGGCCGCCGCGCACGGCCGGGCATGGGGACAGAGGCGAGCTACCGGGTCGGGAGAGCACGCGCGGGGGGGCCTTACGCCGCGTGCGGCCGGATGCGTGAAGGACGGGAGGGGCGCCCGCCGGGCCGGCCGGCTCGGGGACGAGGAGGTGGGCTGCGAGGTTGGGGGGGGAGCACGCAGGGCTTGGGGGCCGGCACGCGCGACGGGG
>PWGF01000507.1 GCA_003554375.1 Spirochaetaceae bacterium | reverse complement strand
GTCACGGGCCTCCGCGGTTATTCGCTCGTGCGCGTCCATGAGCCTTCCTTGGAATGGGCGTTTCCAGCGGTCCGCCGTTCCCGGGCCCGGGCTCCGGAGCTCCCGGGCGCCCGGCTGTCCGCTCCCGGGCGCCCGGAGAACCGGCTCCGGGGCGAGGGCCCAAAGCCGCGCCGGAACCCGGGGCCCGCAGCCTCTGAGCCGGCGCCCGGCGCGGCGACCCGCAGCCGGGGGCCGGGGCGGGGGCCGCACCGGACCCCGAAGCCGGGCCGGAACCTGGGACCCGCAGCCTCTGAGCCGGCGCCCGGCGCGGCGACCCGCAGCCGGGGGCCGGGCGCTTGTCACCTGGGGCGCATGATAGCCGCTATCAGGCCGAGTCGCAATCCGATAGTGCGGTACGAACGGTGTAATGCGAAGGCGCGCCGAGACGCGGCCCGGCCGAGGCGGAGACGCTACGCGAAGGGGCCGCGCCGCGCTGCGCTGACGGCCTGAGTGGGACGCTAAGCGACGGGGCGGCGGCGCGGAGCGCAGCTTTGCGGTGCCGCGAGCGGGGGCGCCGGCACGGGCGTGCTCCGCGGTTGGGCCAAATGCGTGAAGGACGGGAGGGGCGCCCGTCGGGGCGGCCGGCGGTGTGAAGCGAGCCCAGACGGCCGAGGACGGGGGAGCGGAGGGGCCGGAGGCGGCGGCCCGGGCGGCCGGGCGAGGAAGGCGGAGGACGGCGGGGGGGGAGTGTACAAAAAGTCGGGTGGATCCCGTTTTTCGAACGCCCGCGTGCGGACGGAAACGCTCAGTCACCAAACCATAGATCGTAGCTCGGAGGCCCGCAGGGCGCTGGGGTATCTGCCGGCGGGCTATCCGCCGGCGATCTGGACGGCGGGGCGGGCGCCGGTTCGCATATATCGTAGGAACACCGCATGCAATCGCCTGAGATTGAACGCGGAAAGGAACAAGCCGCTCTCAATCTCAGCTCCGGATCGGCCCCGCAGGTGATACCGTCGGAACCGGTGTGCGTTTTTTGAGGCTCCGAACGGCGTTTCGACCTCGATACCGCGGAGAGATCGCATCCGCTTGCCCATAGGGCTGCTGAGGTTCTCCCGTGCCTTCCTTCGATATCGCCGCAGGTCGACACTGATACGCAGCCTGCGAGCCTTTCCGCGAGTACAGTGTTCCTTCACCGGACAGGCGCTACATACCGCTTCGTCTGCCTGATAGTGTCGGTAGGTATCGACGTACCCGGTTCGCCGGTTTTTTCGCTCTCTTGTGTCCACAAATCGCAGCGGCTTGCCTTGAGGACAGATCCACTGATCGTTCTCCTCGTCGTAGGTAAACGACTCCGCCTCAAAGGCCCCACGAGTGCCTTTCACGTCTCGGTCCCAGCCGGGATACTTCACATAGGAGTCGATCTGTTCGGTTTCGAGATATATGTAGTTTTCAAGTGTTCCGTATCCGGCGTCTGAACAGACCCGCTCAGGATATTGTCAAATTTAGTGGATGAGGCATACCCGACGGAGATCCGTTTATGCTGCCGACTCGTCAACGAGGTTCCCGTCGACGAATCGACGATTCTCTCGGACGAGTTGTAACTTCTGCCATCCCTGTAGTTTTCGCCAGGTCTTCTGCGCCTCCTCGATCAACTTGAAGGTCATCGTCAGTGTGGCCTCTCGGCTCCCACATCCTTTTGTCTTCTTCGTTCTCAGTCGGACCGTCGCGAACACGCTTTCGATTACGTTGGTACTGCGAATATGCTGCCAGTGTTTCGCCGGAAAGTTGTAGAAGCTCGTAAGCGCCTCCCGGTCTTTGCGCAGGCAGTCGGTTGCCTTCGGGTACTTATCCTCGAAGACGGATATGAAATGCTTGAAGGCCGCTTGGGCGTTGTCTTTCGTGTCGGCCATGTAGATGTCATGTATCATCTTCTTCGCTCGGCCCTGGACGCTCTTCGGCATCTTATCGAGTACATTCGCCGTCTTATGGACCCAGCAACGCTGTGAGGTGGAGGTTGGAAAAACTTCCGGCAGCGCCGCCCATAGTCCGAGTCCACCGTCACCGATGACGAGTTTCGGATCGACGGTCAGTCCGCGCTGCTTCAGCGACATGAGCGCTTCCTTCCAGCTTTGCTTACTCTCTCGGTATCCGTCCTGGAGAGCGAGTAATTTCTTCTCGCCTTTATAGTTAGCGCCGATGACCACGAGAATACACGATCGCTCTTCATCCAGCCGGACGTTGAAGTAGATCCCGTCGGCCCACAGATAGGCGTACTCACTGTCGGTGAGCTCGCTCTGACGCCACCCGTCATACTCTGCCTGCCATTGCCGCTTTATTCGCGTAATCGTGGTGGCCGAAATATTGTCGACCTCGTCACCGAGCAGTGAGCGCAGCGCCATCGGAAAGTCGTTGGTAGAAACGCCGAGCAGATACAGCGTCGCCACCGAACCGTCGAATGTAGGTGTGCGGCGCATGAACTTCGGCAGCACAGCACTGGTGAACTCACCATGCTTCGGATTCTGCTGTTTGGCCCTGCGTTCATCCACACGTGGACGTCTCACTTGCAGAGAACCGACTCCGGTCTTGATCGATCGCGGCGGAGCATGTCCGTTCTTAACCACTACCTGGTGACCGTCGGAATCAGTGAGATCCGAGAACTGCTTCACGTGTTCCTCGACTTCCGCTTCCAGCGCCGCCTGCAAAATCCGTCGTGCTCCCTCTCGTGCTTCCTGGTGAATCAGCTCCAACACTTCATCTTGTGTTGGTACGTCACTGCCTTTCGATGTATTCTGCCCTCGGGGCATACATTCCTCCTTCGAATAGAATTCGTTCTTCTACTCCGAAGGGTATGCCCCTTTTGCTTCTTTATCCACCAACTTTGATTATATCCCACCCGCTCAGGGGTCTCATCTAACGTGTTTCGCGCTTCTTCGAGCACCGCGGTGAAACTCACACTGTCATTAGCATTGTTGCTTACATCATATCCGACGACAATACCGTTCTCCGCGGCAATCCCGAGATTGTAGCCCGGGCGGATCGTTACCTTGTCCTTCATCATCATCGCGCTCGAATCAGGATCACTTCTGGCCATGCTGTTTCGCCCGTCAAGTTGTTCGAGTTGATCCTGATATCGTCCCCGCGCCTCGAGCCGGTCTTTTCCCCGGCGTAGCTGTTTCTTCTCCTCGGTTGCCTCGCTGCGCTCTTTCTCTCCGGCTTTCAGTCGGCGGTTTACCCGCTCTACCAGATCGTCAAGTAGTTCAGGTGTCAGCTCATCAACTCCCGGACCTTCTGCCGGTTCCTGTTCTTGTTCTTCTTCTTCCTCGTTGAGCCGATCGATGAGCTCAAGCAATCGCTCCAGCTCCGCTTCGGCTCTGCTCAAGTAGCGTTCGGCGTTCTTGCGCCACACTACTCGATGCGGATTGCTGTTCGCTTCCATCTTTGTATGGTCGATGTAGAGTTCTTCTTTGCGTACTAGGCCCGCTTGAATCGCGAGTCCAACTACGTCTCTGAATATGTCCTTGATTGTCCCGTTCAGTCGCCGGCGAAAGTCCGACAGGGTTACAAAGCCTGGCCGCTGTTCTCCGGCCAACCACATAAACTCAACGTCCCGGGTCAGTGCTGCTGCAAGCGGGCGCGCGGTGGACACCTTTCGGCACCAGCCAAAGAGCCACACCTTCAGAAGCATTGCCGGGTGATATGCACTGGCTCCGCCGCCGCGGTACTGCGCGATGAGTTCGCTCAGATCCAGACGTTCAACCACCGCATCAATGAAGCGAACCAGATTGTCCGGCCCAATCAGTTCATCGAGCGACGGAGGCAAGAGATAGCGTTCGCCACGGCGGCTCGGTTTGAACACTACCTTTGCACTTACAGAGCTTCGCTCACCAGTTTCCGACTCGTCTCCGAGATCTTCGAATAATTCATCTGTGTGCGCCAAACTGCTCCCCTCCCGGCAGCTTGGATTATCTCACAAAACGGGGACTTTTTGTACACTCCCACGGGGGCAGTGGCGACGTGCCGACGACGCGGCGCGCGGGCCGGAGCCGGGCGGTGGGGACCGGACGCGCCGGCGAGGCGGTCCCGCTGCGCGCCGCAGTGCGCGAGGCGGCGTGACCGGTCGGGAGGGAGGCGAGATCTAGCGGGGGAGCTTCGGCGCGCTGCGGGACGGAACCCCCGGACGGCCTGACCCCGGGACAAGCCGCGGGGAGCAAGGGGCGGCACTGACGCGGTGAGGCGGGGGTCGGGCCGTGGGGGGTGCGGCTTGGACCGGGGGCACGCCCAGATCTTTCAGAGGGATCGTCCAAAGACAACCTCCGATGGGAGCTTCCGGCGCGAGGCTCCGGAGACGGAACCTGCGAGTGCTTGAGAAACGAACAACAATCCTCGCCTCACGCTCTGAGGAGTGGGGTGGGCCTTGACACCGGGGGGCCTACGTGGTACCTGAGCGTACCGTGAGTACCCGAATACCCGTAGGTGTGCTCGGCGCAACGGGCACTGTAGGACAGAAGTTCGTTCATCTTCTCCGAGACCACCCGCTGTTCGAGGTGGCTGAGCTGGTAGCCTCGCCGCGGAACGGGGGAAAGCCGTACGCGAAGGCATGTCGCTGGCATGAGCCGGAGCCCATGCCGGATCATCTCCGGGACGTTCGACTGACGACGGTGGAGGATAAGCTCTCCAGCCCGGTGCTGTTTTCGGGGCTGGACTCGAGCATCGCCGGAGAAGCGGAAGAGGCGTACGCCGACGCGGGCCACGCGGTGATTAGCAACTCCAAGAACCACCGCATGGATCCGGACGTTCCGCTTGTCATACCGGAGATAAACGCTGACCATCTGTCGCTTCTTCCGAGTCAGGACCGGCGCGGCTGGATCATGACAAACCCGAACTGCTCGACCATGTTCTTGGCTATCGCCATCGCTCCTCTCTATCGGCGCTTCGGTGTCGAATCGTGCACCGCAACGACGCTCCAGGCGGTGTCGGGCGCGGGGTACCCGGGTGTGCCGTCGATGGACATTCTGGGGAACGTCGTGCCGTACATCTCGGGAGAAGAAGAGAAGATGGAGCGGGAGGCGCTGAAGATCTTGGGCACGCTCCGGGACGGAAGCATCCAGGAGGCGGTGTTCGAGGCGAGCGCGACGTGCACCCGCGTCCCGGTGTTCGACGGCCATCTGGAATCGGTGAGCATCCGGCTCCATGCGGAGCCCTCGCTGGATGAGCTTGCGGCATGCTTGAACGATTTCCGCGGGCCGGCGGACGTGGCAACACTGCCTTCGGCGCCGGAGCAACCGATCCGCGTGCTCTCAGAGCCGGATCGGCCGCAGCCTGCCAAAGACGTGACACGGGAAGGCGGTATGGTAACGTGGGTCGGCCGCATCCGTCCCTGCCCGGTCCTGGGATACCGCTTCATGGTCCTGGGCCACAACACTATCCGCGGCGCGGCCGGGGCGGCGATCCTGAACGCGGAGATCGCGCACGCCCGCGGCTATATCGAATAGCGGCGTGCTCGAACGTATACTCGTATGGTCGTACTGAAGTTCGGCGGGAGCTCCGTCGCCACCTTGGAACAGATCGATCGCGTTCTCGACATCGCCGTGGGCGAGCTGGGGCGGGCGCCGGTCATGGTGTCCTCGGCTATGGGGGGGACCACCGATGCGCTGGAAGAGGTCGCGGCGTTCAGCAAGCGCGGGCAAGAGGAGCAGGCGCTCACCGTGCTCGAGGAGCTTCGCGAGGCCCATCGGGGTGCCGCGGAGTCCATGGCGGAGGAGCACCGCGCCGGCGCTCTTGCAACGGTGGACGAACTCTTCTCCGAGCTCCGCGCGCTGGTCCATGGCGCGGTTCTGATCCAGGAGTGCTCTCCCCGCACTCATGACACGATACTCAGCTTCGGCGAGCGGCTGGCAACCACGATCATAGCTGCTCGTTGTGCCGATCGTGGGATCCCGCACTGTCTGCTCGACAGCCGGAGGCTCATCCGCACCGACCAGAAGTTCACTCGCGCCGCGGTGCTTCGGGACCAAACGTATCGCCTGATCCAAGAGTCTGTCGAGCCGCACCAGCAGAAGCTCCGGATCGCTCAGGGGTTCATCGGGGCGACCGAAGAGGGTGTCACGACAACGCTCGGCCGGGGCGGAAGCGACTACACGGCGGCCATTTTCGCGGCTGCGCTCGGGGCTGAAGAGCTCCAGATATGGACGGATGTCGACGGGATCATGACGGCCGATCCTCGGGTCGTTGATGCAGCCCGGCCGGTGGCTCAGCTTACGTACGAGGAAGCCGCGGAGCTTGCCTACTTTGGAGCCAAGGTAGTGCATCCGCAGACGATCCAGCCGGCGGTGCAGCGTCGGGTGCCGGTTCTGGTGCGGAACACCCGGAACCTCGATTCCTCCGGAAGTCGCATAACGGGCGAGCCACTTCCAGGAGGCGTTCGCGCGCTCGCGTTCCGCGGGAACACCGTGCTCGTGACCGTACAGAGCTCTCGCATGCTGGACGCTCACGGTTTTCTAGCTCGGCTGTTTGCTATCTTCGACCGGCACCGGGTGAGCGTCGACCTGGTGGCTACCAGCGAGGTAAGCGTCAGCATCTCGGTCGACAAGTCGGCCGAGCTGGATTCGCTGAGGCAGGAGCTGTCGGGGCTCGGACACGTAACTATAGCGCAAGATGTCGGCATTCTGTCGCTCGTTGGACTGGACCTCTGGAAGGATTCACGGGTGGTGGCGCGGGTTTTCGGCGCGCTGACCGATATCCCGATCCGCCTGATCAGCTTGGGCGCTTCGGAGGTCAATCTCAGCCTTGTAATCCCCGAAGAAACGTTGGCGTATGCGGCGCGGCTACTCCATTTCGAGCTTTTCGAGAAAGAGGGATCCGGCCAGTAGCGGCGCGTCGTAGACCCCGGACCGTAGACCCCGGACCGTAGACCCGTCCGGCGGAGCCTTCGCGGTTGAGGTGCGTGATGAACGGGTCGCCCGCCGGCTTGGTGACACAGAGGCCTTGCGAAGGCTATACTTGCACTGTCGGCGACGGTCGGGTCTCCGGCTCGGGAGTGAGGGCCGGTGGTTGGAAGCTCGACTGACGCGTCAGCCAATACTTGGAGCAAGTAGGAGCATTCCGTGGATAGACTGTTCGACAGGTTGGGAGAGCTACTCCGTTCCACGCTCACGGACTCGGACATGCGGGATGAGCCGCTTGACGAGGAGCTCTCAGAGGCGTGGGAGGAGCTCGAAGGCTACATGTCCGGCCAGGAGGATCCAGGCCCCAATAGGAGGGGCCCTTCCGGCGGCTCCCGCCGCCACCGCACCGGAGCATACGGCTCCGGCGGGTTCAGCACATTTGAGGCGGATGAGCTGCGTAAGGATTTCGCCAACCTGGAGATCCCCTTCGGTGCGCCCCTGTCGGAGGTACGAGCCGCCTACCGGCGCCTCATGCGCACATACCACCCCGACCGTCACGCGTCCAACCCGGAGAAAGCTCGTATCGCCACGGAGATCACTCAACGGCTCAACCAGTCGTTTCGACGGATACTCGAGTACTACGGGCAGT
>PWGF01000093.1 GCA_003554375.1 Spirochaetaceae bacterium | reverse complement strand
TTACGCCGTGATTGCCGCAAGATCCGAATCGACGTTCGTCGTAACCGTCAGCGCGAACGTTTCGACGATCTTCTTCTTCACGTTCTCCGATACAAATCCCGGAAGCGTCGGGCCGATACGGACACCTTTGAACCCCATCGCCAGAAGCGCCAGAAGGACCGCCACCGCCTTCTGCTCGTACCATGCGATCGCGAAGTCGAGCGGAAGCTCATTGACGTCCTCGAGCCCAAATGCATCCCGGAGGGCAAAGGCCGTAGCCGCAATCGAATACGAGTCGTTGCACTGGCCTGCGTCCAGAACCCGTGGGATACCTTCAATCTCTCCGAGGCCCAGTTTGTTGTACCGGTATTTGGCGCATCCGGCGGTCAGTATTACCGTATCGTGCGGCAACTTCTGCGCCAGCTCGGTGAAATAGTGCCGCGAGCGCATTCGGCCGTCACAACCGCCCATGACGACGAACTTACGGATTGCACCACTCTTCACGGCCGCTACGATCTTGTCGGCAAGCTGCTGAACCTGGTGCCGGGCAAAACCGCCCACGATCTCACCCTCCTCGATCTGCTGCGGGGGATCACACCGCTTAGCAAGCTCGATGAGGGGCGAGAAATCCTTTGGCTTTCCATCCGATCGATCCGGAATATGCGGGATCCCCGGATAGCCGACCCGGCCGGTCGTGAAGATCCGGTCACGGTATGCGTCCTGTACCGGCGTGATACAGTTGGTGGTCATGAGAATGGGACCGTTGAACGTCGCGAAGTCGTTCTTCTGGTTGTGCCATGCGCCGCCGTAGTTGCCGACGAAGTGATCGTACTTCTTGAATGCGGGATAGTAGTTTGCCGGAAGCATCTCGGAATGAGTATAGACATCGACGCCTGTGTCTTTGGTCTGCTCGAGTAGCTCCGCCATATCCTTAAGATCGTGTCCGGAAATGAGGATCCCAGGCCGGTTCCGCGTTCCGATATTGACTCGGGTAATCTCGGGGTGGCCGTAGGTGCCGGTGTTCGCCGCGTCCAGGAGGCGCATTGTCTTGGCCGAGGTGTGTCCAGTGGCCACGAGCACCTCCGTCAGCTCGTCGAGGGATCGCTCCCCGACGGTAGCAGCCAGCTCATCCACGACTTCGCGGTCCAGCTCATCGTCCTGCCGGCCCAACACTCGGGCGTGCTCCGCGTACGCGGAAATGCCCTTCAACGCGTAGACGATGAATGATTTCAGCGACCGGACGTCCTCGTCCTCGATCGCCAGAATGGAAGCTGCATCGAACGCCTGCTCCAGGTCAGCCACGCTCTGCGCGTCAAATGCAGCCTCGACCGGCAGATCCGCGCCCGGCCCCAGCTCCCGCACCAGCGAGCGCTTCCTCGCGATGCAGGAGAACGTAAGCCCTTGGATCCGCTCCGCGTCGAAGTTCACGTTGGTGACTGTGGCAAAGAGAGATCCCAAGATCATCTCGACCTCGTCGGAGATAGATTTGCCCGCCTCCGCCTTCTTCTGCGCCAGGCACGCGAGTCCCTTTAGGTTATATATGAGCACGTCCATGTGGTTGGCGGTGATATGGTCTTTGCCGCATACGCCGCGACTCGTGCATCCGCTGTTTTTCGCCGTCTCCTGGCACTGGTGACAGAACATCTTCATGTTATTCCTCCCGCAATTGCCTTTGGAGTGAGTCTAATGTAACGATACGGCGAGTGTCAGGGCATTGTCCTTGACGTAGGTCAAGTGACCGCTGAAGGCGCGCGCATTGGGCGGCTTTGCCGGATTGCCGTAACCGACATCCAAGACGGGGCTCCACCGAACGGGAGGGCGGAAGCTCATGGCTCGTGATTTTGCAACCGCCCAGGACGGCATCCTGGGGTCACTCTCCTCTGAAGCCCTTCAGGAGCTTCGCCGAAGCGGGCCGGTAAGGCGGTTCTCGGAAGGAGCAATCCTGTTTCTCGAGGGGCAGGCCGGGTCAAGCGTATATGTGCTTCTCTCCGGAAGCCTTAGGCTCTTTCGAACGGACGGTGAGGGGCGCGAGATTGTGCTCCACTTGGTGCGCCCGGGCGAGCTCTTCGCCGCAACGGCGCTTTCTGCGCTTCCTTGCCGAGCGATACGGCAGACGCTCCATCTACAGAATCGAGCTCTCCAAGCAGGAGGTAGCTGCCGCAATCGCAACCCGACCGGAGACGCTTTCCCGGGTACTCCGGCGCATGGAAGAGGAAGAGCTTCTGGGTTGGAAGGATTCAGAGCTCCGGATCTCGCAGCAAGCGTGGGGAAAAGCCGGTGAACCTTGACCGCCAAGCCGGCCACCGGCCTCCTCGCACAACCAAATTGCTCAAGAATTGACTCACGTCAATGCTGTCTATTCGACTTCGCGCGATCCTAAGGGTAGCTACCCTGGGCGCGGGAACGTCTCTTCCGGCTTTGCGGAAAACCACAAGCGGACGGGAGGCAGCTCGAGAACAGAGCGCAGGGCAGCAGGAGGCCCAATTATGAGTAGCAAGACACGACGGATTATCGCAGGAATAGTCGCCATCGTGGTCGGGACCGGCGCGATCGGAGCGCTGGTTGCATGGGCCGCCCCTGAATCCGAGGGCGCCCATCGCGAGTTCCATCTGGAAGCTCGTTCCGACGTCCTTCACATCGATGACGGAGTGACCTTTGACGGTTTCACCTTCAACGGCACCATGCCCGGCCCGCAGAAGGTGGTAAACGAAGGTGACACGGTGGAAATCACCGTGGAAAACACCGATACGGTCGCGCACGGCCTTTCGATGCATGCGATAGACGGCCAAACGTCCAACTACCTCGGCAACATCGAGGCCGGAGACACTGCGACCCTAACATTCGAGGCCGACGATCCCGGCATCTTCATGTATCACTGCGCGCCGGGCGGCCACGGGATCATGGCCCATACCATGGGAGGGCAACACGGCATGTTCGTAGTGATGCCCGACGAACCGTACCAGATGGAACAAGAGCTCGGTCGAGAGCCTGATGTCGAGATATTCGTCGTGCAGCACGAGGTCTACAAAGATGGCCGGGACTTCTTCGACGGCAACGCCCAGTATGTGATGTTCAACGGCGAAGCATTCCGCTACGTCAAGGACCCGATCCAGGTTCGCCCCGACGACTACGTGCGGTTCTACTACCTGAACAACGGCCCGAACCTGACCTCGACCTTCCATGCCGTGGGCGGCATCTGGGACTACATCTACTACGGCGGAGTCCCAGAAAACAAAATGCAAGGGACGCAGTCGGTGGTAAGCGGCCCAACCGACTCGTGGACGATCGAGTGGAAAGTCCCGGATGAAGGTCCGTTCACTCTTGTGACCCACGCGTTCGGGACTCAGGCGATCAAAGGTGCCATAGGCATAATCGAGTCGAGTGAGGATGCCGAACGCGACGAGCTGATTACAAGCGAAGGGCCGGCAACCGCGCCGGCCGAAGACCCGAAACGTCACGTGGCGCCCTTCGGCCTAGGCTCGGAGGACCTCGACCGTCCTCACCGCTTCCGCGACGGCGACGAGATCTATATCGAGATGGTCGGCAATAGTTTCGTCCCTAAACGGGCCGAGGTTCCGGTCGGCTCCACCGTTACCTTCGTAAACGAGGACGTATTCGACATGCTGGAAGGCGAGCTCACCGGAAAGCACGATGCGGTCGTCGTAGAAGCGGACGGTGACGAGAACTTCGCCACCGAGCTTTTGGATCACGCCGAGACCGAGAGCGTCACCTTCCAGGAGCCTGGTACATACGAGTACATCTGCTCCATCCATCCGTACATGCGCGGTGAGATCACCGTCTACGATCCGGCCGACGCCGGCGGTCCGACCGCCGCCGGTGGAACCGGTTCCCTCGGCTCAGGAAATGCACCCGAGGCACCCGGCCCTGAAGCGGCAGCCGCGCCGAGCACTGGTGCGATGGGCCTCGCAACCTCACACGTAACGCAAACCGGCGGCACCGTGGCGAGAGCGCCATTTGCTGGAAGCGTTCAAGCCGCAAACGGCGCGACACTCAACGCGCCGGGCGAGCACGCGCTCGATTGGAGAGCAGCGGAGCTTCTCTCGGAAGCGCGAAATACGGCCGAAACAGCTCCGGGCGGGTTCACCGAAGCGACCGCCAACGAAGCACGAAGGGAGATCCGGCGTACCTTCGGTTTGGACCCCGAGCTGACCTCGCCGCGCTCGGCCGGAGCGGAGGCTGACGGCGAACTCAGCTGTCACTGACCAGGACGCGGCTCGCGGCACAGTAAGACAACGCTTACGGCACAGTGGCTTCCCTAACTCGGCCACTGTGCCGTTCTACATCGAGCAGCGGACGGTCTGCCGATTCGGGTGTGACGCCTGATGCCTGACGCCTTGACGCGCGGCACCGGAATTTGGATGTTAATCGTAGGAGAACACAGAGACACGCGATCACGAGTTCTTTCTCAAGACGGAAAGGGGGGAGCGTCATGGGAGCGAGCGTATACATCCCTGATGAACTACAGGAGCAACTGCAAGAGGTCGCGGATCAGTGCGGACTGAGTATCCACGATTTCGTGGTGCGCGCGCTCGATTCGGCCATCCAACAGGAGCGCGCACGGGCCAGGGGGCCGCAGCTGACCGTACCGCTGGTGCCGCCGTGCGACAATGCTCCGGGACGGCAGAACGCGCGAGAATCCGTGTATCCGCGTTAACAGCGCAGCGCTGCGCTCCTCACCCGCCCGACCGAAAGCGTCGATGAAGCCCGATACGAACGTGATACGCCCCCCGCCCGGAACCTCGTGATACGAGTGTTCGATTCGACGACCCGCACACTCTGTAGTACGATGACGGCGGTGATGCAAGCTGGGCACGAGCCCAACTCAAGGAGGCGTACATGGCAACCGAGAAGCAGCTCATCCGCGTGATCAACGTACGGGTGAAGCCGGAGTGCCGCGAAGAGTTCATTGAAGCGACGCGAAAAAACGCGCGTCAATCGCTTGAGGAGCCTGGCGTGGTTCGGTTCGACCTCATCCAGCAGGACGACGATCCCGATCGATTCGTCTTGATCGAGGCCTACCGGAACGATTCCGCTCCGGACGAGCACAAGAAGACCGAGCACTATGCAAAGTGGCGTGACACGGTATCCGACATGATGGCCGAGCCGCGCCAAAGCATCGCATGTCGCCCGCTCTTCCCGGAACGCTGGACATGAGCACAGAGGTATTCCTATGACATTCGAGTTCGCAACCGCACAGCGTGTTCTGTTCGGCCCGGGAATGAGACAGCAACTCCCGGGGCTCGTAGCCGGCGAAGGTACGCGGGTGTTCGTAATCATCGGCGGGAACCAAGAGCGCTATCGGGAAGTCGTAGACCTTCTCAAGACGGAGCCGTTCGAACTTGCTACCTTTTCCGTCTCCAACGAGCCGGATGTGAGCACCGTCGGAGCCGCGCTCGAGCAAGCGCGCGCTCACCGAGCGGAAGCGGTCGTCGGCGTGGGAGGTGGGAGCGTGATAGACACCGGCAAAGCGGTCGCCGCGCTTCTAACCAACCCGGGCAAGCTGTTCGACTACCTGGAGGTGATCGGAGACGGGCACCCGCTTCGTGCCGCCGCCGCTCCTTACTTCGCCGTACCCACCACCGCCGGCACCGGCAGCGAATCAACGCGGAACGCGGTTATCGGCGCTCCTGACCACAAGGTCAAAGTCAGCATGCGTAGCGCTCTGATGCTTCCCAAGTACGCCGTCGTAGACCCGGAGCTCACGCTCTCCAGCCCCGCGCGCGTGACCGCAACCGCGGGACTCGATGCCTGCACGCAGCTCATCGAGTCGTTCGTCGGAATCAAGGCAAACCCCGTAACCGACGGACTCTGTCGCGAGGGGCTTATCCTAGCCGGCCGGAGCCTGCGGACTGCGCACGCAGACCCGAACAACCTCGATGCTCGAGAAGACATGTCGCTTGCGGCGCTTATGAGCGGCATTGCGTTGGCGAACGCCGGTCTGGGGGCGGTCCATGGCTTCGCCGGTCCCCTCGGAGGGATGCTTGGGGCCTCACACGGCGCTCTGTGTGCGCGACTGCTCGCCCCGGTTACTCGGACCAACCTCAGCGCGTTGCGGGCACGACAACCGGGAGCTCCCACCCTCGCCCGCTACGAAGAAGCGGCTCGCTTGGTCACAGGGGAGGTCTCGGCGACAGCGGATGACTTGGTCCGGTGGGCCGAATCTACGGCTTCCGATCTCAGTATCGAAAGCTTGAGTCACCTCGGCATGACCGAGGAGCGGATACCGGATGCGGTGGCGAAGGCACGCGCATCCGGAAGCATGAAGGGAAACCCGATCGAGCTCACTGGAAGCGAGCTGGCCGCGGTACTCAGAGCGGCGCTCTGAGCGCCACGCCGGCGGCCGAAGCGCCGGGCTGCGTTTCTCCCGAAATTCGGCCGCTGACCGCTTGACAGAAACGCAATCACCGCGCATAGTCGTCCCAACGATATGCAACACTCAGCTGTGTCGACCATCGCCGGCCTCCTCGGACTCCTCCTCCTCGCGCTACTTACGGTGTGTTCCGTGGAAGGGCTTGGGCGGCGTTGGCGTTGAGCTGACGGTTCGCCAAGAGCAGGCGGGAAAGCCCGCTGCCGGAGCCCTTCTTCGGCAGCGGGCTTTTTTTGTATCCGCGTCCGGTTACTGAGAGGGCCTGCGACACCGGGGATTCCCCCTCGCCGTCATGCCGGGCCCCAACGGGATGCGCACTGTCACGGCGGGCCACGTTGCCTATCGAAACGACAACGCGGCAACAGGAGGAACATATGCCGAAGTACAAGCCGTTTGAGACGGTGCATTTGCCGGACCGAACCTGGCCGAGCAATCCGATCAGATCAGCACCAATCTGGTGCAGCGTAGATCTCCGCGACGGCAATCAGGCCCTTCCGGTCCCCATGAACGTGGACGAGAAGCTCGAGATGTTCAACTTGCTTGTCGACATCGGCTTCAAAGAGATCGAGGTCGGCTTCCCGGCAGCATCTCAGATCGACTTCGATTTCGTACGCAGAATCATCGAGGAGGATCGGGTTCCCGACGACGTCTATATCCAGGTGCTGACCCAGTCTCGTGATCCGTTGATCAGAAGAACCTTCGAGAGCTTGAAAGGGGCCAAAAACGCGATCCTCCATCTCTACAATGCAACGTCGGTTCTGCAACGGAAAGTGACGTTCAACACCGGAAAGGACGAGATCAAGCAAATGGCGATCGACGGTACCAAGCTCGTCCGAGAACTCGCGCCGACGCTCAAAGGAACGAATCTCCGCTTGCAGTATTCCCCGGAGAGCTTCTCGGATACGGAGACCGATTTTGCCCTGGAGGTATGCGAAGCGGTCATGGACGTCTGGGAACCCACCCCGGAACATAAGATCACCCTCAACCTCCCGGACACCGTAGAGTGGGTACCATGCAACAAACACGCGGATCAGATCGAGTGGTTCTGTCGAAACATGACCCGGCGTGACTCAGCCATCATCAGTCTCCACACTCACAACGACCGCGGCACCGGCGTTGCCGCCTGCGAGCTCGGCATGATGGCAGGCGGCGAGCGTGTCGAAGGAACGCTCTTCGGTAACGGC
>PWGF01000315.1 GCA_003554375.1 Spirochaetaceae bacterium | reverse complement strand
CGGAAATGGAAGTGCCGGACGATGCCGCCGTTGAGCTGGATACCGTTGAAGGCGACCTGCGGCAGTATGCCCGTCAGCTTCGTCGCAAGGAGGCTTTGAGCGAGCGGGAAATGCTCGTGCTGGCTACCGTTTCAAAGAATCCATTGCTCAAACGAACGCTTCTCGATGGTATCGTGGAACACCGCGAAGAGGTTAACGAGACGATTCCGCCGGCCATGACAAACGAGTCACTCTACGAGCGAACTCTTCGCGAACACGTGATCGCCGCTCTTCCCAATGGCGTACCTGATGTCGCGAAACTCGAGGAGCTCCAGACGAACCAGAACCGTCTTGCCTCGCTTGTCACCAAGACGCGCCTTCTCTCCGGATACGAGGAGGATGTAGCCGATGTGGCGGTGCCGCCGTACATGATTGCCCAATTGAATTGGCTTGCTGTCCGGAGGGCTGCCGCGGGGAGTCTCCTCCTCGCCGCGTTTATCGTGCTGGCGGTTCTAGATGCTTATCCCTGGCACCGGAGGGCACTAATAGTCCTGACGGTTGCGCTCTTGACGGCGTACGCTGCCGTCAGTTTTGTGCAGCCGGCTGCGGTTCCAGTATGGCATGATCTCGTGTCCGTTCCGGCTCGGTGGCCTCTTCTGGGGTTGTAGGTATTGCCACATCCTCGCGTTAAGTGAGTACTCGGGAGGCAGTCGGGCGTAGCGGTATCGCCCCTATTCAAAGCGGGGCCGACACATGCCGGCCCCGCAGGCATCTCTGCCTACCCCGATTCCCGCGTTCACCGACTGCCGCCGTTGTCCCCGTCCCCGCCGAATTGTCGCCACTTCTCCGTGGTCTCGCCTCCGCCGGCAGCGACGGCATTTTCACCGATTTCCCACGCCACGCGCTCGAAGCATATGGCAACAGTCCCGGGGAGATAGATGTCCAGGCGGTGATCGAGTCGCTCAGATTAGGTTGACCTTACTGTATACCGCTCTGTACGCTTTCACCAAGGGCAACGCTGGACGTCTATGCTTACACAGAATTCGTCACAAAGGGCCGCGACCCTTGCAGAGCAGCTTGAGGAGGCAATAGGTGAGGTGATCGTCGGCAAGCGTTCGGCGATCTATGCAATGCTCGTTGCTCTGTTCGCGGGAATGCATGTGCTCATCGAGGATATCCCCGGGGTAGGCAAGACGACCCTTGCCCGTACGCTGGCACGTTGTACGGGACTCGACTTTGGAAGAATACAGTTTACTCCGGATCTGCTTCCCGGGGATATCGTCGGAATGACGGTGTGGAGTCCGGAGAAGCAGGAGTTCGTGTTCAAGACCGGAGCGATCATGCATCAGTTTGTGCTCGCCGACGAGATAAACCGTGCCAGTGCACGAACTCAGAGCGCGCTCCTGGAGGCAATGCAGGAAGGATCGGTCACGGTGGACGGACGGAGCTTCCCGCTGAGCCAACCGTTCTTCGTCGTGGCAACCCAGAACCCCATCCAGTTTGCCGGCACGTTCGTATTGCCCGAGGGCCAACTCGACCGTTTCGGCGTCTGTGTCACTCTAGGCTACCCCGATCAGGACGAAGAAGCGCATGTTTTGCGACGCTTTCGCGCGGAAGATCCCCTTCTGAGAACCGAACCGATCACCTCACCGGAGGAGATTCTCCAGGTGCGCAAGGACGTACAGTCCACACAGCTCGACGAGAAGATCGAGCGCTACATTGCCGGCTTCGCCGGAGCAACTCGGCACAATCCGCATCTTCGTCTCGCGTTGAGCCCTCGGGGAAGCATGCACCTTATGCGGGCGGCTCAGACCTACGCAAAACTCGACGGACGTGACTATGTGATCCCCGAGGATGTCGACCGTGCGGCGACCTTTGTCGCGCCGCACAAGCTGGTCATGAGCGAAGAGGGGAGGATGAAAGGGATGTCGACCGAGGACGTCGTAAGACAGATACTTGCGGGAATCGACAAGCCGGACAGATTGTAGTCCCGCTCTTACGATGAGCAGAGCTCGATGACTACGCGATGACTACGACGGGGGACAGAGGATCTCCATGAAGCGTGCCCCACAACCAGATCGACCGGCCGTACGCATTAGTGTTGTCGCAATTGCTACGTATGCGTTTGCCGCCGCCGTCTTCTATCTTGCCGCTGCGTACCTCGGAGGCGCGTATCCGTACGTGTTCTCTCTGTTGATCGTCCTGCCCGTGGTGGATCTTCTCTATGTGGTACTCTGCGTACGGACGCTTGAGATACGGATTACAACAACGCCGGAACTGATGGTGCGCGGAGCGGAACACAAGGTCACCGCCCGGCTGAGAAACCGTTCTCCGATTCCGCAGTTGGGGTGGATTGTTCATTCATTTGCATCCGGACCTGGTCACGATACACAGCATGAGCACGGACGGGCAGTGGCCATCCCGGGCAGGATGGAGCGCCGCATAAACCGCACACTATCGTGTCCTCACCGCGGCAACTATCGTCTCGGCATCGGGCCGATCGAGCTCGGTGACCCACTGTCATGGATAACTATTCGCCTGCGCGGTGTCTCGCGTGAGTTTCACGTCTATCCGCGGATCCATGCCGCCAACGTTGACATACGCGGGAGTGCCGGAGCTATCCAAGGGGAGAATCCGGGCAACTCCCGCAGCCTTGCGGCCGATCCAAGCGACTTTCGCGGGCTCATAGAGTACCGGGAGGGGATGCCGATCAAGCACATTGCCTGGCGAAAGTTTGCGGCACACGGAACGCCGTATGTCAAACAGTACGACTCGAGCGAGAGCACGGGAGTCAGCATCTACCTGGATCTGCGCAAACCTGTGGGGGATCCTGAAACGGTCCTCACGCGCCAGGACCTCACGATCGAGCTCTTGGTCGCGATCGTCAAACGGCTGCTCGAGCAGTATACGCCCGTCGAAGTCCACGCACTGGGGGCTGACGTCTTTTCATTCACGGCGGCAGATCCTTCCCTGTTCGACGAGTTCTACCGCTCGACCAGTCGATTGACCTTCGGCCATGTCGGGTCGCCCCGCCGTCTGCTCGATACCCACCGGCGAGAGCAGCACGGACAGCGTCCGCTCGTTGTCGCAATCACCCATACACCTGATACGGAGCTTTTCACCCTGCCTGCCTTGTCCTCATCCGGCGGGACCCGATACCGCGTTGTTGCCAATGTGCACGGATGGCCCTGGGAGCAGTTCGAACGAAATCGCTCTCTCGCCGCATCGCTACTGCCGCACGACACGCGCGGCGACAGCGGTGTTATCCTTATCGATAGTATGAGTCGACTTGCGGAGGGAATCGCCTTGTGAGCGAATGGCGGAGTGCGCACCAGGATACCGCAGCCGGCCACCTTGGGGCAAACGCAAGCCGGGCGGCATATTCAAAACACACGTATATTGCCGCAACACTGATCGCGTTGGGTCTGCCGGTGGCGACCGCAGTCATACTTCGAGCCACGCATGCGTTGCCGATCACTCTTCCGCCGGCCGTTTTGGTTGTGCACCTATTCTCTGTTCAGGCGCATGGAAGGCAGGCGAGGACACGGAAGCAGGCCGCTATCGCACTCGGGTTCCTTGTTCCCGCGTTCGCGGCGTTAACGCTCACGCGCATTCTCATTATTCCGTACTCTCTGTACGACGCGTGGTTTCGCATGATTCAGCTCGGACGCGTCGGAGGAAGCGTGGCGCAGGTATTCGTCTATGTCTCGGCAGTTATGGGCTCGCTTATCGGGGGTAGCGCGTACAGTCGCGGGCTGCTCCCCGCGCTTGCTGCGGGGCTGCTCACAAGCCTTGTTATCGCCGGAATCGTTCTCAGCTCATTCCTCCTCTTTTTCCTCGCCGTTCCAACCGCCGCAGTGACAATCGCCTTGTACCAGGCCGGCGGATCAAAAGCCGGTAATCCGCGGATCGCGTTTCGCCTCGCGACAGGACTGGTTCTGGTTGCCGCCTTGGCGGCGCTCGGTCCGGCTGCGTTTATGCACGGCGCCGCGGGCAATCGATACATAGATACGGTCCTGTCTCCGGGACTGAGAGATGCGGTTCTGCGGGCGTTTCCGAACTTTCCCATGCGCTACGGCGTTGGAATGTACGGATACTCGCTCGATAGCAGCAGCCTCGGCGGCCGTCCCTCGGTGTCGTGGCAACCGGTCTTTGAAGTGGAAGGCAGAGCCGGCGAGCGTATCTATCTGCGCACGGAAATCTACGATGTGTACTCGGGCACGAGCTGGGAGCGCAGCGCGCAGATGCTCCAGGCGCGCCGGCGCGCCACATCGCTTAGAGATGACTCGCATGAACAGGTAGACTCAGAAGCTCAGCTGGAGGAGATAGCGGTCACGTTCTTGACCGACATGTATGAAGCGGTCCCTCACACGCTCTCGACACGCCACGTAGCGTTCCCTGACCGGAGCGATACGGACTCGATGATCGGGCATCTCGACACGGGCTACCGGTTTGACCTGCCGCCGGGACCCGAGGAGACGATTCGATTACACCGCTACGAAAGAACCGAGGATGAGTCCGAACCGCAGGAGACCGGGGAATACCTGCAGATACCCCCGGAATTGCCGGAAGAGGTGCGGCAACTTGCACGGAGGTTGGAAGCTGACCAGGACGATCCTCGAGCGATCCTCAGGAACATTAACAACTATCTCTCCAGCGGCGAGTTCACCTATACGCTTGAAACCGACGAGAATCTTGAGTTCGTTGACTTTGTGGATAACTTCCTTTTCGACACCAAAGAAGGATACTGCGTCCAGTTTGCCACGAGCTTCACGGTCCTCGCGCGACTGAACGACATTCCGACCCGATATGCAACCGGCTTCCTTGTGAACGTCCCGCACCCGTTCGAAGAGCCGGAAGAAAGGTTTGACCATCTCCCGCGGGAGCCTCAGGAGCTCGACGAACGTACGGCGACCCGCGTCTCAGGCCTCAATGCACATGCGTGGCCGGAAGTCTGGTTGCCCGATAAGGGGTGGACGACCTGGGAAGCTACCCCGCCCATGCAGGGCGGTGAGTTTCCCGGCTCGGCTTTCTTTGCGTCGGAACAGGACGACCTGACTCGACGGCAGCTGGAAGAGATCGCCGGCGATGACGAGCGCCGCCAGGAAGACCCGGAAGACGCCGGGGAAGCGGAAGACGCGCAGGACGCGGAAGCCGCCCAGGCGGCCACGGACGCCGAGCAACGGCAGCAAGCCGGCGAGGACGGCCTCGGGCCGTTTTGGGCGTTCGTTTTCGCCATAGGAGCGGCAACCATCATCCTGGCCGCCTTCCTCTTCGGCCACAGGCGCTTGTGGCCGGGCCGGCTTCCCTCCGATACGCGGGGCGCCATCAACCGGCTGGCGCTTCAGCTCATAGGTCGAGCGAACGAGTCGGGCATTGCCGAGCCGCATCGCATCGGATACCGGCGATGGGGAGCCTACCTCGCCCGGCTCCTCCCGAAACGGCGTCGCGTCGTTGAGCGTACCGTAGATGTATTTCTGCGAACGATGTTCGCCGGCTATCACCCGAGCCGGGTAGAGGTGCATCGCACCTGGCTTCTGTCGCGCTCGCTTCGCAGAACCAGGTTGCCGCGGTTGCCGCGGAGGGACGGCGCGCGGCGCCGGCGCGTCGGGAAGCCACCGGATTTAGGTTATCCAATTACTTGAGGTTCGATTGCTCATCCCCCGAGAAACTCCCGCTGCATGTGAGCCTCGAAGTTCCGCGGACGATCGATCTGAAAGCTCTCATCGTCGATCGCACCGAACGTTGACTCGAGCTTTGAAGCTATGGCCCACTATGGAGCTACATGGACGAGTTAAGCCCCCGCTTCTGGGAGATCTTCTTCGAGGTCTACGAAAGCCTGCCTCGTCAGGGGCCCGGCAACCGTACGTGCGCCGCCAAAGCCCTTGGCCTCTGCCGCGAGCTGCCGGAATCTCCGGCGATACTCGACCTGGGGTGTGGCGTCGGCGGACAGACTCTCCAGCTCGCTGAGATGACCTCGGGTACGATCGTCGCAGTCGATAGCCACCCGCCGAGTATCGAGCGGCTGCGGGCGGCTATTGCGGAGCGCGGGCTTTCGGAGCGCATCACCACGACCGTGGGAGATATGGCCAATCTGGACGACGCGCTTCGGAGCTTCGATCTCATCTGGTCGGAAGGCGCACTCTACAGCATCGGCCTTCGGAGCGCCCTTCATGTCTGTCATGGATTGCTGCGGCCGGGCGGCTACTTGGCGTTTACCGATGCGGTTTGGCGCAAGGAGAACCCACCTCCTGAAGTCCGGGCCGGCTTCGACCTGGACTATCCCGCTATGGGATGGCTCGAGGACGATCTATCGGCGATACACGACTCGGGATTCGAGGTCGTCGGGCACTTCACGCTGCCGGATGAAGCGTGGTGGGACGATTTCTACACGCCCATGGAAGCTCGTATTGCGGAGTTGCGCGGCAGATACGCCGGTGATGTAGAAGCGTTGGGCATACTCGACCAACTCGCCGAGGAGCCGGAGATGCACCGCCGCTATTCGGACTTCTACGCCTATGAGTTCTTCGTTGCGCGTCGTTGAGCGAAAACCGGTAACTAGAACCTGCGATTTCGCCGTTCAGATGAGCAAGAAACAAGTGAAGCTCCTGTTTTCACGACAAGAGATCACCGCTTCGAATAGACGTGCTCTCTTGACGTGTGTGCTCAGAGCATGGCACTTTCGCGCTCCATATGACGACCGATCGGCCGGACGACGTAAGTGACATTCAGAAACACTATGACTCGAATCCGGAGCTCGAGCACGATCGACTGAACCGGCATCCCATCGAGTACGGGATCACCATGCGATACTTGCGCGAGTTCTTGCCTCCGACCGGAACGATCCTGGAGATCGGGTGCGGGGCAGGTACATACACCGTTTCGCTTGCCGGGCTCGGCTATCGTGTGACCGCTGTTGATCTGTCGCCACGGCTCATCGAGCTCTGCCGGCGCTCTGTGGAAGGCGCAGACGTCACGGACCGGGTTGAACTCTCTGTCTCGGATGCCAGAGACCTCTCAGCCGTCGCGGGCGGTCACTTTGATGCGGTGCTGCTGATGGGACCGCTATACCACCTAATCCATCGTGCCGATCGGCAGCAGGCGATCCGCGAAGCTCTGAGCCGCCTGCGGCGCTCCGGGATCTTTGTCTCTGCGCACATCAGCCGCTACGGCATGCTGACGCACATCGCGCAGACAGTGCCGGGGTGGATTGAGAGCTCCCAGAGTGTCGAATCCGTCCTCAGCCACGGACACGACGGGGAGACCAACCCGCGTGATGGACAGTTCCGTGGGTACTTTGCTACCGCGGAAGAGCTCGGCCCACTGCATGAGGAGTGCGGAATCCGGACTGTCGCGGTAGCGTGCTCCGATCCCGGGGCGGCCGCGCTTGACCACGCATTCCGGGAGTTGCCGGAGAACCAACAGAGACACTGGCTCGACCTGTTCTACCGAATCAGTGCCGAGCCGTCATACGTAGCGAGCTCCTCGCATCTGATATACATCGGCCGGCGACCGTGAGGGGGGGGGGCGGCCTCTCCTTGGCACCGTCGGCCCAATCGCACGAGCGCGCCGGAGT
>PWGF01000082.1 GCA_003554375.1 Spirochaetaceae bacterium | reverse complement strand
CCGGCTTCACCTCCGGACTTCCCGCGGCAACCCGCGCGGCCCGGACCGCCGCATCCACATCATCCTGTGTGGCACTGGCAACAGTGTCACATGCAGCGCCGGTTGCAGGACTCATGAGCGCGTGCTCCGATCCGCCGGTAGCATCCCGCCACCGGCCGTCGATAAAGAGCTGCCGGCGAACCGGCAAGCGTTCTGGTTTCTGCGTTTTCCTGTCGCTTTCAGATGGCATAGAACCTCACTTCCTTATTGCTGACTTGGCGTCTCTGAATCTATTTGTCGCTCACTATGGTAAACCCTGCAACGAACTTCCGCTGCAGCCCGATAAAGGCCAATACCGCCGGCGCTACCGTCATGGTGGCCGCCGCAAAGAGCAGAGCATAGTTGTGCGAGTACGGATCCTCTATCAGCGTGTGGAGGAATATCGGTAACGTGAATAGCTCCTGCGAGCTCAACACGACCAACGGCCACACGAATCCGTTCCACACCTCCACAAAGTCGACAACCGCGAACGCAGCGAATGCCGGTCCCACCATCGGACTAAAGAGCTGCAGGTAGATCCGGAACTCACTGGCCCCGTCAATCCGCCCACTTTCTATGATCGAGTCCGGAACCCCCATCATGTACTGCCGAAAGAGAAAAGCGCCCAGAGGATGCGCAATGAATGGAATGACCAGAGCTATCCGCGTGTTGACAATACCCAGATCTCGCGCCACGAGGAACATGGGGATAAAGAGCACCTGAATCGGAATCAACATGCCAAGCAGGATCAGAACAAACAGGAGCTTGCTGAAGCGAAACTGATACTTCGCCAAGGCATAGCCCATCATCGAGCTCACGAAGAGCGCTCCCAACACGTGGAAGAGAGATACAACCGTACTGTTCATGAAGAACACTTGGAACGGTATCGGCCGCTGGAGCAGATCGACGAAGTTCTCGACAGTCGGAGGCGCAGGCAACAGCCTCGGCGGAAACGAGAATACCTGAACGCCGGACTTAAACGCCCCGGCCAGCATCCACACCAGCGGGAACGCCATCAGAATCAGGAATATGGTGGCGACCAGAATAAGAGATCCGTTCTTGAAGTAAAAGCGCATGCGATCGATCGTCATAGAACTACCCTCTCACCTCTCTCGGCCGCCAAACCGAAACTGAAGCGCCGCTATCACCGCAAGGAACGCACTCAGGAGGATGCTGATCGCGCTTGCGTACCCGTACTGCCCCGCGCTTATGCCGCGGTTGAGCATATACATCATCACCGGCGTGGTTGCCCGCCGGGGCCCGCCCCCAGTCATCATGTACGGCACCGCAAAGAGCTGGAACGCTCCCACTGTCGTGATTATAAGAACGAACAGACTGACGCGACGCAGCATGGGCAGTGTGATGTAGATGAGTTGCTGCAGCCCGTTTGCTCCATCGATATCGGACGCCTCATAGAAATCGACCGGTATCGACTGCAAGCCGGCGGTGAAGTAGATCATCGTGAAACCGATACCGATCCAGCTCCGCGTTATCATCACTGCAAGCCGTGCCCACCCCGGCTCTCGGAGCCATGGAATCGCCTCGATACCGACGTGCGCAAGAACGTAGTTCACAACACCGTACTGGCGCTGGAACAACGCCATGAATATGATGGCCCCTACCGGCAATGCCACCACGCGAGGGATGAAGTATATGGTTCGAAATACCCCTTTCATCGGGAGGCGCCGGTTGTTGATCAACAAAGCGAACATAAACCCCAGCGGAATCCCAATGGCCATTTCCCCGATGGCAAGGATGATCGTGTTCCCCGCGGAGAGAACGCCTGCCGGGTCAGAGAAGAAATCCGTATAGTTCTGAAAGCCGACGAAGTTCCACGGCCCCAGCCCTTGCCACTCATGCAGACTGAGAGCCCCTGCATACAGGATGGGCCAAATGCGGAAGACCAGATACAGAATGACGAACGGAAGCACGAATATAAGTATCGAGTACCGATTATAGGGGTAGTACTTCTTCCGCCCGGGTTTCAGCTTAGCATTGAACAGTCCCATGATAGTTACCTTCTTTGAAGGAATCTCACACGCGGTCTCCTCAAGACCGGACGACGCTCCGTGCTCATAGCCTATAGCCGGAAGCGACGCTGCCGGCGCCCCCCGCCGAAGCGGACGGCGCCAACAGCACTCAGGAGCGCTCAGGATCAGAGCTTAGGGAGCTACCGAAGATCGGCTTCGTAGCTCTCCAAGTAATCCAACCACTCCTGGGGCCCGTCCTCGACCACCTGGAAGAACGAAGCCTCGATCTCCTCGGTCAGCTCCGGCCACGTCTCGCCCAGGGAGAATCCGGGCATATCCTCGGCGATCGCCGTGGAATAGATCTCCCCGACCGGTTGATCGCCGAATACCTCCGGATTGGTATACTCCCGGAAGTCGTCAGTCTCGAGCGCCGGTACGGTGACCGGGGGATACCCAGTTTCTAGGAACTTCTCGATCTGGTTGTGGGTGGTCAGCGAATAGAGGATGAACGCCTCGGCGAGCTCAGGATAGTCCGTCTGGGACTCGACGACGTTAATGCTCGTTCCACCCCAGGTGAAGCTATCGTTGTCGGTAGCTTCGAACTTGGGAGCCGGAGCGATGCGCCAGTTCGGCTCTTCCACGTGCGGCTTGATGCGGCCGTTGAAGTACCAGTTGGGGACGATCATCGAGGCTACTTGATCGTCTTCGATCTCCCCGAGATAGCGCTGGTGCAACGTGGAGTCGTCGACGAACTCGTCAGCGAGAATCCCGCGCTCGCGAGCCTCCACAATTGTCTCGAGAACCTCAACGGAGTTGTCGTCGTTCATCACGAACTCACCGTTCACGTAAATGGGATTCCCATTCTGGACAAGCAGCGATCCGATAGCCCAGAAGTCGACCTGAGCCTCCACCGGGATATTGGTCAGGAGATAACCGGTCTCATCGACGATCTGCTCGCCGGCATCCATGTAGTCGTCCCACGTCTCGATGTCGTCTACGTCGACACCGGCCTCCTCGAAGATATCCTGCCGGTAGTACATGAACCCGGGGTGCGCGTCCGCTACCTCGAACCCCAGCTGGCGGCCCTGACTGTCGCGATACGGCTCCTGTCGTACCAGGATCTCGGAGACCTGGCCCGGCATACTCAGCTCGCGGAACTCGTCCTCATACGGAGGGACGAAGAACCGGGGAGCCTGCCCGGACTCAACCGTTATCATGTCGGGAGCTCCGGTCCCGGCGACGAGCTGACTGGCCAGAGAGTCATGGAGCTCATCGTAGGGAACGATCTGAATCTCAATGTCCAGGTCGATGTAGCCAAAGAGCTCCTCGAAGTTCTCAGCCCAGATGCCCATGTACTGCGCGAACTCATCGGCGAACGTAGAGACCGTCAAGGTCACCTCTTCGCCGGCCAACTCCGGAAACTCAGGTTGTGGACCGAGGACTCCCTCATCCCAAAGAGCCTCTTCGGGAAGATCCGGTTGGTGCTCCTCGACGACCTCGAGCTCCTCCTGTTCTCCCGCGGCCCACGCGAAGCCGGCGAGAAGAACAAACACCGCGACCAGACTAACTAGTCGTCTCATACTCTCCTCCTTTTCGGAAGCCGTTCGGCTCCCGGATTCGACGATACCCCGGACCGAGCCGGGCCACCAACGCCCTCTCGACGTGCTCCTTGGCTCGAGAGGGCTGGATGATCTCGTACAACGATTCGATGAGTCATCCTGTACAAGTGTGGCCTCACTCTCCGACGTCTCATAGAAACAAATGTCACAGTACTGGCGACCCGCGCTGTGACAAAAGTCCTAGTATCGTGTGCGCCACAGCCGTAGAGAGGGGTGTGAGGGATTTAACGAAGGCGGCGCGCCGCGAGATATCGGAGGGTCCGAAGACGCGGCTTCAGCGACACCGGCCGCTAACGGTCAGTGGAGATGCTCCCTACCTCTTGAGCGATCCGGAACGCCTCTCCACCGTCTTGGTATACGTTCTCTTGAAACAGAAGGTCATGGACCTGACCCTCGACCACCACTTGCGGGCCACCGTTGTAGTTGCCGAACATGTGGTTCCGCTCGAAGGTGCATCGGTGTGGTGCCATCGGATAGGTCTCACGGCGTATTCGGATTGCCGGCCCGGCGTTCCGTCTGAGGGTGTTGTCACAGAAGAGATTGTCCGTATCCTTGTGCCCGACCGAAATACCCGCACCGCCGTTTTCCTCCAGGGTGTTCCCGGAGAAGCCCCCGTGCTTCACCCGCCAGCATACGAACAGACCGGGGCCGCCGTTCCCCCGCGCCACGCACTGCTTGATTATCGGCCGCTGGGAACCGGACCCGGGGTGCAATCCCGTGCCCGTGTTGTTCTCTGTCAGGCACTCCTCCACCACCCAGTCGTGCCCCTGCTGGAAACTGATAGCGTCACCGTTGAAGTTGCGAACCGTTACATTCCGTACAACCACGCGCTCAGCGAACAGTCCCCACACACCGCCCCCGCGGCAGCCGTTTATCACTGAGTTGTGCCGCCTATTCCCATCGATGACTAAGTCACGGATCGTGACGTCAGAAGCCGATTCGACGGCGACCATGGGGAACACGTTGGCGACGCGAGCATTGTCTTCGACCATGGTATCCATGTTGAAACGGCGCGATATCCGGAAGCGATCCTCCCGAGTCTCCAGAACAGTTCCAACGGTGGAGAGGAACCCGACGGCTGCATCAGACCCGACGCATACCCCCTCACCGACGGTCGCCGGCGGAGCGGGATCACAGCAAACCCACCAATCGCCCCAGTCGCCATCTTCCCACAGCGGAGCTTCCCAACCATCCGACTTGCACAGAACAGTCTCCGCTCCCGATCCACGCAAGACCGTTCCGGAGGATAGGCGCAGACTGTCGTAGAGAGTGTAGCTCCCCGGCAAGAGCACGACCTCGCCTCCCCCCATCGCGCCCACTCGATCAAGCGCGGCCTGGATCACCGTGCCGCCCGAGCCGTTGATATCGGCTCCCTCGGTGCCGACAAGAATCCGGTACATATCTGTGTCTTTGCCTTCCATCGGTTCCCCTTCCCTCGGTATTGGACGCATCTTACGGTCCTGCCACATCCAGCGCTCAGAAACGGTCAGCTCCCCTCCAGGAACCTGCGATACGGCCCGGCAATCCGCATGGCATGGAAACGGTTCTCCGCGCCGAGCTTGTCGTAGAGGGTGGTCATGTAGTTTCGCACCGTCGTTTCGGAGATACCGAGCCGCTCGGCTATTTCCTGATTACTCAACTCTTGTACCAGCAACGACAGCACCTGGCGTTCACGAGGGCCGGTATCCGCGAGCCACGGTGGAGCCTCGTGAGCGCTCTCCTCTTCGGACTTGAAGTGCTTCGACGCCAGCTTCTGTGCAACGACAGGAGAAATAAGCACTGCGCCTTCGAGGACCGACTGGATGCTCGATACGAGCGCCCGCGGGCGCATGTTCTTCAGGAGATACCCGCTCGCACCGTGCTCGATCGCTTGGTGCACGTACTCGTCGTCGTCAAAGATGGTAAGCATGATTATCCGAATATAGGGAAGCTCCTGGAGAATCAGCTTGGTTGCGCCCACACCGTCGAGCGTCGGCATCCGCACGTCCATGAGAATTACCGAAGGTTGCATTTCGCGGGCCTTCCGAATCGCTTGCTTTCCATCGTACGCAATGTCCACCACTTCAAAGTCGGGGGCATACGTTTCAAGTACGACCTTGAGGTTCTCCGCGAACATTACCTCGTCATCCACGAGCAGAATCTTGACTCCCATACCTAGTCTCCCGCGGTAGCCGACAGCGGTATCTCGCACGTGAGTTCAAACCCATTGGGAAGCGACTGCCACCGCAGTTGCCCGCTCACCTGTGACAGGCGCTCTCGCATTCCTACGAACCCAATTCCTTCTTCGATTACCTCCGCACCGGTTCCGTTATCCAGAAGATTGAGCTTGAGAAACTCCTCCGACTCGGCCAGGCGGACCTCCACGTGCGTGGCGCGGCCATGGCGAAATGCATTGGCCAGCCCTTCCTGAACGAAGCGACACAGTGTCGTATCTACATGTCCTCCATAGCTGGTTCGGACATTCACCAGTTGAAGGTCCACATCAACGCCGGTAGCTTCCTGGAACTGATCCACCACATTCTTCACGCTCTTTACTCCGTATCCTCCGGACCGATCCAGCGAGCGGAGGAGATGCAAAGCCTTCCGCACCTCAGCATGCGCAGTGTCCACTTGCTCACGCCCGTAGTTCAACAGCTCCCGGACTCTGTCCGGGTCTTGGGTAAGCAAGCCGACGGCAGCATCGAGCATGACGGCAATGTTGGTCAACGCATACCCGACGCTATCGTGGACTTCACGGCTAACGCGGTTCCGTTCCTGCTGCTTGGACCGTACGCCGACCTGTTGGGAATAGGCTTGGAAACCTACATTTACTCGCGCCAGATTGTCGATATTCTCCTCGAGCTGGTCGTTGCGCTTCTTCTCCCGCGCCACCCATTCAAGGGATTGAATCAGAAGCTCGGCGGTTACGCCTAGGCAAGCACCCACGACGAGGATAGCGAACATCAGCCCTGCGTGAGCCTCAGGCGCCGGTTGACCGAAAACGTAGGTCGGAGAGGGAAGAAAGGCCGCTGCCAGCACCACGCCGACGACGACCGGACGCCGCCCGACCCTCGTGGGAATCGACATGGCCGCGAAGATCGAGGCGATCATCGACAGGAACAGGGCAAGCGTCCCGGGACCAAGCGCAACCCGGAACACAAGGGTACTTATCCCGAGCGCAGCCAGAGAAACGTAGACAAGGCGCCATGAGGTAAGCACGGAGGCAAGGAGGAAGACTGCCGCCACTCCGAGCAGTACCACCAACTCCAGCTGGAAGGAGGGCGGGAGAACTCCCGACTCCTGGCCGTCGGGATACAGTACGGCACCTGCGGCCACACACAGAGCGAAGGCACAGAGTCGTGCGTACCGCGCTAGGCCGGCAGCCCGCGGCCCGATAGCTTCCTCCCCGCCGCGTCTCCGTAGGTCCGTGCGTCGGTCTTTTCCTTTCGAGTCACGGTTCACACGCCAAGCCCTTCGGGCAAAGGGTACTCTCCGCGCGCTCGATTTGTTAAGTGCTCAAGACTGCCTGGCAGGCGCAGTGCCCGGGAGCCCGGGGGTAAGTGTGGAAGTCTCGCATCCCGCCCGAGAGGGCCGCCCTTGCGGGCGGCTTTCGTGGCTTTCGCGGCTCCCGTAGAAGGCGGCTCCCGTAGAAGGTAGATACGAGAGAGTACATGTGCGGCTACTGGTTGCTGCTTACGGTGGGCCTTAAACCGCCCGCGCGCCGGTTTCTCACGACCGACGGCGCGGGCGGCAACTCAACGCGCAGCTTTCCGGGGCTGAGCGCTCCCTCAGAACTCTTCGAACTCGTCATCCTCGGCGTCGGCGGCCGACTTGCCCTCAACCGCGGCGGGGCCCCCGTCGTCGGCGAGCTTGATTCCGGTCGACTGAGGATGCCGGCGGCCCTGCGCGCCCTCTCGGCCGGCGGCCCCGGCCCCATGCGAACCCTTGCCCCCTTCTCCGCCACGCTCGGCGGCCGTGCCGCCCGAGCCTGCGGCGCCGGTGCCGGCTCGGCCCGTGCGGGTCTG